>NZ_JAZDRM010000034.1:0-50900 GCF_047501495.1 Ancylobacter sp. G4_0304
AAGCGGGGCGATGATCGCCCATTCCTCGTCCGTCAATTCGTGGCGGCGCATCTCTCTCTCCCCTATCGAGAGAGGTTGAATCACGCTCCTAGCCGGCCCGCAAATTTATGGGGCCACTGCCTAGGCGCAGCAGCCTGCGCAGCAGAACCCGCGGCCGTGGCCGCGGGTCTGCCGGGTGGGGCTCTAGGATCAGGAGCGCTTGTCCATCTCGATCTGGCGGCGGATATAGGTTTCGAGCTGGAACGTCGGGCGCTCGTTCACATAGGCGTTGCGGCCCTGATAGCCCGGAGCACGCGGCGCGGACGCCGTGGCCCCGGACGTGGTGCGGCTGGCCTCATAGCCCGTACCCGGCACATAAGCCGGCGCGTTCGCCAGCGCCGTGGTGGTCAGGCCGGCGGCAGCAAGAGAAAGAGCCGTGGCGGTAAGAGTGGTTTTCCAGTTGAAAACGCTCATGTCGATTTATCCTCATATCTACATCTCTTGTCCTGACGTTTAATCAGTCAAAAGAATGTTCGACAGAATGGACGAGCAAAGGATTTTGCTCCGTTTTCCTGATACGACTGGTTGTGCCGTCATCGGATGAAGGCAGACTAAGTGGCGCCTGTCGCAGATGTTCTTCAGATGTGGCCGTGAATGTCTCGCAATGTGCCGAGACGGCGCGGGCTATACGATTTGTTACAATTTTTCCCAGCGGCCAGAAGGCGATGACGGTATGTAAAGGGCGTGGAGCTCGCCCATGGACGCCGTACCGCACATCGCCATCGTCGACGATCATCGCGATATTCGTGATCTGGTCGGCAAATACCTGCACCGTCACGGCTATCGGACCTCGCTCGCCGAAAACGCCGCGGCTTTCCGCCGCCTGATGGAGCGCAACGCCTTCGATCTCGTCGTGCTCGATGTGATGATGCCGGGGGAGGATGGGCTCTCGCTCTGCCGTTATTTGCGCGAATCCACGCAGCTTCCGGTGATCATGCTCACCGCGATGGCGGAGGAGACCGACCGCATCGTCGGGCTGGAGCTCGGCGCCGATGATTACCTGTCCAAGCCCTTCAACCCGCGCGAATTGCTGGCGCGCATCAAGGCGGTGCTGCGGCGCGTGCAGAGCCTGCCGCCCCAGCGCGGGCAGTTGAAGGCCAAGGAGGTCCGTTTCGATCGCTGGGTGCTGAATGTCGGGCGACGCGAGCTGATCGACCCGGAAGGGCTCGCCGTGCCGCTCAGCACCGCGGAGTTCCGCCTGCTCAGCGTGTTCCTGGACCATGCCGGGCTGGTGCTGAGCCGCGACCAGCTGCTCGATCTCACCGTCGGGCGCAGCGCGGAGCCTTTCGACCGGGCGATTGACAATCAGGTCAGCCGGCTGCGCAAGAAGATCGAGGAAGATCCCAAATCCCCGGTGATCATCAAGACCCATTGGGGCGGCGGCTACAGCTTCTCGGTCGAGGTGGACGGCCAATGACCCGGATCTGGAATCGCAGCCTCACCGCCCGCTTCGTCGCCGTCGTCCTGCTGGCGCTGGCCGTGTCGCAGGGCATCAGCTTCCTGCTGTTCACCGACGAGATCGGCGGCGCGCTGGTGCGGGCCGCCAAGACGGAATTCCTGAGCCGCACCGCCTCGGTGGCGCAGCTTCTGGAGACCACGCCGCCGGCGGTGCAGCAGGACATTCTGCAGGCGAGCGGCACCAGCTATACCCGCTTCTGGGTGTCGCCGAGCTTCCCGGGCGATGTCGACAGCTGGCGGCAGGAGGCGAAGCGGCGCCTTGCCGAGCCGTTGCCAGCGCTTGCCAATCTGACCGGCACCGAGCCGGCGACGCGAGAGCCGTCCTCTCCCGCGTCGATGCCCGCGCCGCAGGCCGCGAGCGTGGCCGGAACCGCGGTGACGACGCCCAATGGCGGCCCCGATGCCGGCTGGATCGACCTGCCGGCGCATGCCTGGCCGCTCTCGCGCCCCGCCAAGTTCATGTACTGGGGCGAGTCCTACGCGATGGGGCTCGCCGTGCAGTTGAAGGACGGCTCGTGGCTCAACAGCGCGATCGCCAAGAAGATGGTGAACAGCATGCTCACCGCGCGCTCGCTGATTTCCCTCGCGGTGACCGCGGTCATCCTCTCGCTCTGCGCCGCCTTCATCGCCCGCACCATGACCAAGCCGATGCGGCGCCTTGCGGCGGCGGCGGAAGCGCTGGGGCGGGGCGAGAGCGTGCCGCCGCTGTGCGAGAAGGGGCCGGACGACATCCGCCACACCGCCGTCGCCTTCAATCTCATGCAGTCGCGGCTTCAACGCTTCGTGGAGGACAGGACGCGCATGCTGGCGGCGATCGGGCACGATCTGCGCACGCCCATCACCTCGCTGCGGCTGCGCGCGGAGTTCGTTGCCGACGACGAGACCCGCGAAAAGATGCTCGGCACGCTCGACGAGCTGCGCGCCATGACCGAGGCGACCCTCGCCTTTTCCCGCGAGCAGGCGGCCGAGGAGCCCACCCGAAATGTCGATCTCACCGCGCTGGTCGGGAGCCTGTGCGACGATCTTGTCGAGCTCGGTCACGACATCACCTGTGCCGAGGCGCAGCAGATCAGCTATCGCTGCCGGCCGGACGCGCTGAAGCGGGCGATCCGCAATCTCGTGGAAAACGCGGTGCGCTATGGCGAACGCGCGCATGTCTTCCTGCGCGTCACGCCGCAGGCGATCGAGATCGTCGTCGAGGACGAGGGGCCGGGCATTTCCGCCGACGCGCTGGAGAAGGTGTTCGAGCCGTTCTTCCGCCTGGAGCATTCGCGCAATCGCGAGACCGGCGGCATAGGTCTCGGCCTGTCCATCTCGCGCAACATGGTGCGCCAGCATGGTGGCGATATCCTCCTCGCCAATACCGCGCGAGGTCTGCGCGCCACCATCAGCCTTCCCCCAACCAGCCCCGCGACGGCGGCGGCGGCGGAGCCGAAGCGGGCGGTGCGTTCCCGGCGGCGGGTCGGCCGGCCCATCGGCGCCACCGGCCGCACTCCCGCCGCGTAGGACGTTCGCTACGCGGCCTGCAAGACGGGACGGCTCACGGGCGGACGCCGGGCGTCTCCATCGCCATGCCGGCGGCACGCTGCATCAGATAGAGTTCCAGGGCGATGATGTCGTCCGATCCGGGCGCGAAGGGTTCGGCGCGCACCCCGACCATGCAGTTGCGCATCCGGCGCTGGAGCGAGCCGACGCCCTGCCATTCCAGCCGGTAGAGCGGATAGGCGGTCGGATGGCCCTGCGTCACCGCGCTGCCGGCCAGGCGGCCGCCCCAATTGGCGTCATGGCACTGGGCGCAGGCGAGATCGAGCTGGCCCATGCGCGTGTTGAACAGCTGCCGCCCGGCCTCGCGAAAGGGATCGAGGCGCGGCTCCTCCGGTGGGGTGATCGGCAGGCCGCGCGACTGATGGGCGACGACGGTGGTGAGGGCCAGCAGATCGTCGCTCTCGGCCGCGAGGGCTGGCGCATCCTGATGCTCGGCGCGGCATCGGTTGATGCGGCCGGCGAGATCGACGGGCTTGCCGCTCGCCGCGTCGAGGGCGGGATACCGCGCGGCCACGCCACGCATACTCGCCGCCGGGCCGTGGCAGTCGGCGCAGGAACGGCCCGCCGCTCCGGCCTTCTGCTGCCACAGCGCCTCTCCCTGAAGCACCCAGAGCATGCCGGGGTTGCTGGCATCGTCCGCCTGCATGGCCCGCGTCTCCGGTGCCATGAAGTCGCGCCCGGAGCGGCGCTCGGTCGGGGAGAGGCCCTGCGCGGCGACAGGGCCGGCGAGGGTTGCGAGTACCCCCACCAGGACGATGAGGCGCGCCGCGGGGCCCGGCATCAGCTCACCACGATCTCGGCGCTCGCCGTCATGGTCTCGCCGGTCTCGTCGGTCCAGGCGAAGGCGACTGTGCCGCTCTCAGTTGCCACAAGGCTGAACGACACGAAAGGATTGGCCGAGACCGCCGGGAAGAACTCGGCCGCAAACACCTCCTCCCCGCCATAGGTGCAGCTGAAGCGGGTGATGATGCGCCGGGGGATGGCCGCCCCGTTCGGGCCCATGCGGTAGCCCGTCTCCATCGGGTGGGCGATCATCGCGCGGATATCGACGATGTCGCCGCGCCGGGCCGTCTTCGGCACGCTGACGAGGGCTCGGGTGGGGGTGTCGCTCATGTCAGGTCCTCGATGCAGGCGGCGAGGGTGACGATGACATTCGCCTGGCTCGACCAGTAGCTGCCGTCGCTGAGCTCGGCGACCGCGACCACGGTCTGAGATGTGGCAAGGCGGATGCGGCTGGCGATGCGCGCCCGGCCATTGGCTGGTCCGAGATGGAAGACCGCGACCTCGGCCTGCGGGTTCTTCTCGTTGAACACGCCGATGCGCCGGACATGATCCGCCGCGGTCATCGGACTCTCGACCTCGACCGTCACGCCCACGGCGTTGCCGTTCTCGACCAGCGGCGGCACGGTGAGCGTCACCCCGCCCGCCTGGACCGGCGCGCCCCTGGCGAAGGTGGCGACCGCCTCGTGCAGCGAGGGCCGCGCCAGCGCCGGCAGCGGCAGCGCCAGCACGAAGAGGCCGGCGGCCCCGGCAAGCACCGCCCGCCGGTCCAGCGCCGTGCCGTCCGCGATCTCAGGCGTGGCGGCGTCCTCCATGAAATCACGAGCGACCGGATCACGAACCATGGGTTCACTCCTTCAGCGTCACGAGATAGGCGACGAGATGCTCGATCCCGGTGGCGTCGAGCAGCGGCCGGCCTCGCCAGGCGGGAGCGACGCGCACGCCCTCCCGGATGGCGTAATAGCTCGGCATGATACTCTCCCGGTTCAGCCGCTTCATGTCGACGATGCGCAGCCGGATCTGCCCCTCGCTCAGCCGCGCGCCGATGCCGTCAAGGCTCGGCGCGAGCGTGCCTTGAAACGGTTCCGGCACGCCGGGCGCTGCATGGCAGAGGATGCACAGGCTGCGGTGGCGGTCCTCCAGCAGTTTCCGCCCTTGAGCCGCATCGCCGCGCCGGCCGGCCAAGGGCTCTGCAATGGCGTCCCCGGAGACCACATAGGGCGCCAGCTCTACCGCCGCCGCGCCTTGCGCATGGGCCAGCGGCGCGCCGACGAGCACACACGCCGCGCCTATGGCCCACGCCGGGCGCCTCATCCGAACGCCTCGGCCGTGACGGTCTCGAACCATGCCTCACCATAAGCCGCCTCTTCCGCCCGCACGGCCGCGGGCGCGTCGAGCGGCGAGGTGCCGCCGGCGCCCTCGACCTCGGCCAGCAGGCCGTCGCGCGGGGTGTACACGCCGGCGATGGATATGCCGTAATCGGGCGCCAGCAGGCTGTAGCAGGTGTTGATCAGCTTGGGATCGCCGGGCGTCTCCCCGCGCAGCAGCGCGATGACCGCGCTGGCGCAGGCCTTGGCCTGGGCGTTGGCGGTAAAGGCGGATTTTGGCATCGCCCCGCCGATCGCCGCGTCGCCGATGACATGGATGTCAGGCACGAGGCGCGACTCGAAGGTCACGGGATCGATCGGGCACCAGCCCGTGGCATCGGCGACGCCGGCGATGGCGGCAATGGCCCCGGCGCGCTGCGGGGGAATGACATTGGCCACCGCCGCGCGATGCTCGCCGAACTCGGTGCGCAGGGTCCGCGTCGCCGCGTCCACCTCGGTGACGCCGCCGCCAAGCGACTCCCCGACCCATTCGATCCTGCCCGGATAGAGCGCGGCCCAGCCGGCCTCGAACAGGCGCTGCTTTGAGAAGGCGTCCTTGCGGTCGAGAATCAGGATCTTCGAACGCGGCTTGTGGCGCTGCAGATAGTTCGCGATCAGGCTCGCCCGTTCATAGGGACCGGGGGGACAGCGAAAGGGGTTGGCCGGCGCGGAAATGACTACCAGCCCGCCATCCTCCATGGCTTCCAGCTGGCGGCGCAGCAGCCGCGTCTGCTCGCCCGCCTTCCAGGCGTGGGGCATGAGATCGGCGGTCGCCTTGCCATAGCCGGGCAGCGCGTCGAACCGCAGATCGATCCCCGGCGCGACGATCAACCGGTCGAACGTCAGCCGCACCCCGTCGGCCAGCACGACCTCGCGCCGCTCCGGCTCGACGCGCGTCGCGGCCTGCGGCACATGGACGATGCCTTCCGCCGCGATCGCGGCATAGCCGAAATGCTGGCGCTTCATGTCGCGCAGCCCGGCGATGACGGCATTGCTGAGCGGACAGGCGGTGTAGCGCGGATTGGGCTCGACCAGCGTCACCGCGAGGCGCGGGTCCTCGCGCTTCAGGGCGCGGGCGGCGCTGGCGCCGGCAAATCCGCCGCCGATCACCACCACGCGCGGCGCCGCCTGCGCGCGCACGGCCGGGCTGCCGAGCGCCGTGAAAGCGCCGGCCGCCAGCCCCCGCAGCACGCGTCTACGGCTGAGCGGGGGCGTTGCCGCCGGCCGCGAAATAGTCGGCGAGGGCGCGGATTTCCTCATCGGTGAAGCCTTTGGCGATGCGCGTCATCACGGTCGAGCGACGCTCGCCCGAGCGGAAGGCCGCCATCTGCGACATGAAATGGTCGGCGGGCCTGCCGTTCAGGCTGGGAATGGGGCCGTTGCCGGCGGCGCGGGGATGGCAGCCCGAGCAGGAGGCGGCCCCGCGCGGCGGCGCGGCCTCTGCCGGCGCGAGGGCGATAAACAGCCCCAACGCCGGCAGAAGCAGACGGAGCACGCGCATCAGGACAGCTCGTGGTTCTTGAGCGGCAGGGTGCGGTAGCGCGTGCCAGTGGCGGCGAACAGCGCGTTGAGCACGGCGGGCGCGGCGACCGCGATGGTGGGTTCGCCCACCCCGCCCCAGAAGCCGCCCGAGGGCAGCATGATGGTCTCGACCGCCGGCATTTCCGCCATGCGCAGCACCTCATAGGTGTCGAAGTTCTCCTGTTCCATCCGGCCGCCCGCGACCGTGCATTCGCCATAGAGGCAGGCGGAAAGGCCGTAGACGAAGGAGCCCTCGACCTGCCGCTCCACCTGCGCCGGGTTCACCACATGGCCGGGGTCGGTAGCGGCGACGATGCGATGGATCTTCAGCTCGCCATCCTCCACGGACACTTCGGCAGCGGCGGCGACATAGGAGCCGAAGCCCATGATCTGGCCGAGGCCGCGGAAGCGCCCCGGCGCCGGCGGGGTCTGCCAGCCGATGCCATCGGCGGCGGCGTCCAGCACGGCGAGGTGCTTCGGGTGATTCGCCATCAGCTTGCGGCGGAAGGCGAGCGGCTCGGCACCGGCGGCGTGGGCCAGCTCGTCGATGAAGCACTCCACATAGATCGCGTTCTGGTTGAGGTTCACCCCGCGCCAGAAGCCCGGCGTCACCGGCGGGTTGCGCATGGCGTGATCCACCAGCAGGTTGGGCACGGTGTAGCCGAGATGGCCTTCCGGCGCCGATTGGGTGAGCCCCTGGAACACGATCGGGTCCATGCCGCCCTGCATGCCTTCCGGCCGCACCGCGGCGAGGATCGATTGGCCGGAAATGCGCAGGTGCAGCGCCGTCAGATTGCCGTCCGCGTCCAGCGCGCCGGTGAGCTTGGCCTGTGTCGTGGGATGATAAGCCCCGTGCAGCATGTCCTCCTCGCGCGTCCACAGCAGTTTCACGGGGGTGCCCGGCATCTGCCGGGCGATGCTGACCGACTGGCGGACATAATCCTGGAAATTGCCGCGCCGGCCGAAGCCGCCGCCCAGATGCAGCTTGTAGATCTCGCACTGGCCGACCGGCAGGCCGGCGGCCTCCGCCGCGGCGGCAAGGCTCGCCTCGCCGTTCTGCGTCGGCACCCACACCTCGCATTTGTCAGCCGTCCACAGCGCGGTGGCGTTCATCGGCTCCATGGTGGCGTGGTTCTGATAGGGGAAGGCGTAGGTGGCAGTGATCACCTTGCCGCCGGCGGCGGCCATGCGAGCAAGTTCGGCCTTGGCATCGCCCTGGCGGTTGCCGACGAAGGCGTCCTCGGCCTCCAGCCCCTCCGCCAGCATCTGGCGGATGGCGGTGCTGGAGAGGTCCTTGTTGGGGCCATCCTCCCAGGTGACGGGCAGCGCATCGAGCGCGGTCTTGGCCCGCCACCAGGTATCGGCGACCACGGCGACGGAGCGGTCATCGACCCGCACCACCTTTTTGACCCCCGGCATCGTCTCGATCGCCGCCGCATCGAAGCTTGCCAGCGTGCCGCCGAACACCGGGCAGGCCTTGATGGCGGCGTTGAGCATGTTCGGCAGCGTGAGGTCGGCGCCGTAGATCTGTTTGCCGGTGAGCTTGTCCAACGTGTCGAGGCGCGGCAGCGGCTTGCCGGCGATCTTCCAGTCCTTCGGGTCCTTGAGCGTGATTTCGGTCGGGGGCGTCAGGCGGCCTGCCGCTTCGGCTACCTCGCCATAGCGCAGCGTGCGCCCGGTGGGTGCGTGGGTGATGACGCTGCCGGCCGCCGTGCATTCGCCCGCCGGCACGCCCCAGCGCGCGGCCGCGGCGGCGACGAGCATCTGGCGCGCGGCGGCGCCGCCCTTGCGCACATAGTCATGGGAATCGCGGATGCCCCGGCTGCCGCCGGTGGAATAGCTGCCCCAGACGCGATCGCGCCTCAGGTTCTCGCCCGGCGGGGGATACTCCGTCGTCACCTTCGACCAGTCGCCTTCCAGCTCCTCGACCACGAGCTGGGCGAGGCCGGTGAGCGTGCCCTGGCCCATCTCGGAGCGGGCGATGCGGATGATGATGGTATCGTCGGGCTTCACCACCACCCAGGCGTTGATCTCTGGGGAGATGCCGGTCTCCTGCGCCAGCGCCGGGCCGGCGAACGGGACGTGAAAGCCGAGCGACAGACCGCCCAGAGTGGCGGCGGAGCCGACGAGGAAATTGCGGCGCGAGACCGAGGCGGGAGTGTGCGCGGGATGGACGTTCATCGTGCTCTCCTCAGCCGGCCTTGCCGTCGGCCGCCATATGGATGGCGGCGCGGACACGGTTATAGGTGCCGCAGCGGCAGATATTGGTGATCTCGGCGTTGATGTCCTCGTCGGTCGGCGACGGATTGGTCTCCAGAAGGCTCGCCACCGCCATGATCATGCCGGTCTGGCAATAGCCGCACTGGGGAACGTCGAGCGCCAGCCAGGCCTTCTGTACCGGGTGCGAGCCGTCCGGCGACAGGCCCTCGATGGTGACGATCTTCTGGTTCGCCTCGATGGCCGAGACCGGCATCACGCAGGAGCGCGTCGCCACGCCGTCAATATGGACCGTGCAGGCGCCGCACTGGGCGATGCCGCAGCCGAACTTGGTGCCAGTGAGCCCGACCTGCTCGCGCAGCATCCAGAGAAGCGGCGTATCGGGGTCGACCTCGACCGTGTGCGTCTGCCCGTTGACGGTGAGCTGGACCATCATGACCTCCCGGCTGGAGAAAGGGTGTCGGCCGGCCCCGGCAAGGGCGCGGCGGTGTTCATCGGCCGGGCAACGCTAGGCGGGCGGTGTCGCAGAAGCGTGCCGCCCGCCCGGCCTATTGTCGCGAGCTGTCGCGTCTTCGGGCCTTGATAAGAATTGATACAAACTGGGTGGGCGGCGGTGCCCGGCGCTACACCGCGGCCGCGAAGGGATCGACCGCGAAATAGCCGGCGTGGCGGATGTCGCTCAGCAGGTCCGGTCCGGCGGGCGTCCATCGCAGGCGCTCTTGCGTCCACGCGCTGGACACCGGCTGATGCATCGACGCGAAGCCGAGAAACCAGCCGAAATGCGCGCGCGCCTCGTCGCCGGTAAGCGACACGCAAGGCACGTCCAGCCCTTCACCGATCGCATGGGCGATGTCGCGGAACGCGATGCCGGTCTCGGCGGCGGCATGGAAGGTCGCGGCGCCCGGCCCCTGCTCGACGGCAAGCCTGAAGGCGCGGGCTGCGTCGCCCACATGCACGGCGGGCCAGACATTCGCGCCCTCGCCGAGATAGGCCGAGCGGCCGTTGCGTCGGGCCAGATCGATCAGCATCGGCACGAAGCCGTGATCGCCGCATCCGTGGACGCTCGGCGGCAGGCGCATGATGGCGGTGGGGATGCCGCTTGCCGACAGGCGCCGCGCCGCGCTGTCGGAGGCACGGGGATAGGCGGCCGAGGGGGGCGGCGCGAGGTCGCTTTCGGTTGCTGCCCGACCTTCGACGCTAAGCCCGGCAAGGCCGGCGGTGACGATGAACGGCTTGCCCGTCCCCTCGATCGCGGCGCCCATGGCCTCGATCGCCGCCTCGTCAATCGCGCAGGATGCGGCGAACCGCGCGAAGTCGTGGACGAAGCCGGTGTGGATGATGGCGTCGCAGGCCCGTGCGCCCTCCTGCAGCGTTTTCGGGACCGCCAGATCGCCGATCAGGCTCCGCGCGCCCTTTTCCTCCAGCCCGGCGGCGCGCTCCTGCGAGCGCGCGAGGCCCAGAACCTCGTGGCCGTGAGCGAGCAGTTCCCCCGTCACGGCGGCGCCGACGAAGCCGGTGGCGCCGGTAACAAATACACGCATGACCCTTCTCCTTCTTGTCGAGAGGGAGATTAGGCGTCAGGATATATCCAGTTAAATATGTGACTTTATACGGGTATAATGGCTAACATGACTGATGTCGGCGGCGACGCGAACCGTTTGGGCGCTTTTCTGAAGGACCGGCGGCTTCGGCTCGACGCAACCGCGCTCGGCCTGGGCGGTCGTCGCCGGACGCCGGGCCTCCGGCGCGAGGAAGTCGCCCAGCGCGCCCATATCAGCACCACCTGGTACACCTGGCTGGAGCAGGGGCGCGGCGGCGCTCCCTCTGCGCGTGTTCTGGACAGTCTCGCCACCGCGCTGATGATGACCGAGGCGGAACGCGAGCACCTGTTTCTTGTCGGCCTCGGTCACCCGCCGAAAGCCCGCCATCCGTCGCGCGAGGGCATTTCCGGCCGCCTCCAGCGCCTGCTCGATGCCTTGCCGCTGATGCCGGCGACGATTGCCACCGCCACATGGGACATCATCGGCTGGAACCGCGCGGCCCGGCTGGCCCTCGCCGACTACGAAGCCATGGCGCCCGAGGCACGCAACATCCTGCGGCGGATCTTCCTCGATCCGGCCACGCGCGGGGCGCAACTCGACTGGGAGCCGGTGGCGCGCTTCCTCGTCGCCACCTTCCGCGCCGAAACCGCCCGCACCGGGGAAAATGCGCGCGCGGCCGAGCTGGTCGCCGAGCTCTCCGCCGCCAGCCCCGACTTCGCGCGCCTGTGGAGCGAGAACGACGTCACCCTCACCGGCGACGGCGCCAAGACGATCCGCCACGCGGCGGCGGGGGAACTTTCCTTCGAATTCTCGTCCTTCGCCATCGACGGCCGGCCGGACCTCCGGCTGCTGGTCTATGTGCCGGCCGATGCCGCCACGCAGGACAGGATGCGCCACCTGTGCGGCACGCAATGACGGGCGCTTCGGGGTCCCTCGACACGCGGCGCTTCCAAGGGCCAGCGCCGCCTTCACCCTCGGGCGGGAGGCCGGCGTCGGTCCCCGGCGATTCACGGCAACCAGCGATCCTCCCCGCCGTCGGGGCGGCTGATCTCCTTGACGAGGCGCATCGGCGCCGGCGCGGCGCATGGCGGCTGCGGCGCGATCGTCGTGGCGGGCTCCACCGCGGTGTCCTCATCGTCAAGGAGGGCGACGGGCGTGCACACCCGATAGGTCGCCTGCAGGTTGGGCGAGGCCTGCGGCGCTTCCGCGGCGATGGCGGGCACCAGCACCAATAGGCTGACGGCCAGCGCACAGAGTACGCCTTCCACCAGCAGGGCCTCGCCGAACCGGACCCGTGTCACGCGGTGCCCGACATAGTCCGGCTCCCGATCTTCCTCTCGCCTGGTCATGACGTTCCTTCCGTCGGTCGCGGTGCGATACCGAGGGAAGGCTAGCGGGAACCTGTCGCGCAGATTGCGCCGCTGAACCGCAATTTTGTCGTGACCTGTCGCGGGAGCGGATGCGCATACGAACTGTTACAATTTCGGCGCGGGGGTCCTCAGCCGATGGACGCCGTGTCGGGATTCAAGGTCGTCCGTTCCTTTCAGGGGCCGGTGCGCAGGCAGGCCCCATCAACCCCGCTCTGCATCGCGCTCCCGGAACAGGCGGGAGCGTCCTGCCAATCGGCCGAGGCCGCCTTGCGTGAGACGGATGGTTGCCGCACAATCTACGTTCCGGAAAACAGCCGGCCGAGGTCGACGCTTCTGCGCGTGTCGCGATCGAGATCGAGCCTGTCCTCGACATTGCCGAGATGCTCCTCCATCAGCGCGGTGGCGCGGGCGCTGTCGCCTTCAAGGATGGCGTCGAGGATCATCTGGTGTTCGTGGTGCGAGCAGCTGGGCTGTCCCGGCTTCTCATAGACCAGGATCACCAGCGCCTCGCGGGTGATGAGCTCGCGCAGGAAGCGCAGCAGGATGTCGTTGCCGGCCATCTCGGCCAGAAGCACATGGAATTCGCCGGATAGCCGAACCATCTCGTGCCAGTCGCGGCGCGCCTCGGCGGCGACCTCCAGCGCGATATGGCGTTTCAGCGTGGCGAGTTCCGCCTTGCCGAGCCGGCCGGCCAGCAGCCGCACGATGGTGCCCTCGATGCCGCGCCGGGCGGCGAAGATTTCGCGCGCTTCCTTCGGCGTCGGCTGGAAGACCGAGGCTCCCTTGTTGGGCTCGATCGTCACCAGCCCGGCATAGGCCAGCCGCGAGAACACCTTGCGGATGCGGGCGCGGCTGACCCCGAAAATCTGCCGCATCTCGTCCTCGCGCAGTCGCGTGCCCGGCGGCAGGTCCTGCGCGGCGATGGCGGCGTAGATCTTCGCGTAGATGGCGTCGTCCGTGGCGCCCCCGCGCTCGTCATCCTGTGCCTGCGCAACCTCTGCCACGTCGCCGATCCCGTTCTTGCGCGCCATCGCCCACCGTGGCGATCACCCTGGCATGTAGACATGTAGTGGATTGGATGTCGAGAGGAATGCCCATTTTTGTTGCAACGCCAGCAAATTATTCGTGCACATAACCGGATTGTTTTGTCGACAATCAGCTATATGATTATCGACATAAACCGGCGCGCTGGCGCCGCCTCCGCTCCCGTGAGGTCGCCCATGTCGCTCGTTCAAGCCGACGATTCCCCGATACCGGCTGTTGCGCCGGCCGGCACCGTGGCCCGCCGCCGCCCGCTGCTGCCGGTGCTCGTTCTTCTGGGGCCGGTGGTGCTGTTCTTCCTCGCGGTATTCGTCATCCCGGTCGGGCTGATGGTGCGCTACAGCTTCCTGCAGCAGCTTCCCGACGGCACGCTGACCGGCAGCTTCACCTTCGCCAATTACATCCGGCTCGGTGCGGTGGATCTCTATCGCAACGTCGTCATCACCACGCTGCGCATCAGCCTGCTCACCACCCTCGGCGCCATGCTGCTGGCCTACCCGCTGGCGATGGTGATCGCGCGTGGCCCGGCGGTGATCGGACGGGCCATCACCGTGCTGGTGATCGCGCCGCTGCTGGTGAATGTCGTGGTGCGCGCCTATGGCTGGCGCATCATCCTCGGCAACGGCAATGGCGGCGTGCTCAACTGGGCACTGTCATGGGTCGGCCTCGGTCCGGTCGAGATCCTCTATACCGAATGGGCGGTGGTCATCGGCTCGATGCAGGTGTTCCTGCCGATGATGGTGCTGCCGCTCGCCGCCGCCATCGGGCGCATCGATCCGGCGGTGGAGGACGCCGCCCGCACGCTCGGCGGCTCCAGCCTTGCGGTGTTCCGCCGCGTGACCCTGCCGCTCAGCGTACCGGGCCTCGGCGTCGGCTGCACGCTGGTGTTCTCGCTCACCGCCTCGTCCTTCATCCTGCCGGCCCTGCTCGGCGGCAGCTTCACCAAGATGCTCGGGACGCTGGTCGAGGAGCAGATCCTGACCGTGTTCGACTGGCCGTTCGGCGCCGCCATCGCCACCGCCATGGTACTGATCGTTATGGCGATCAACCTCGCCTACATGACATTGATCGAGCGACGCTTCCGCTCCCGTGCGACGGAGGGCGCGTGATGTCGGAAAACGGTCTCGGTCGCGCCGCGCCGCTCATCTACACGCTCACCGGCTTCATCGTCCTTTTCCTGCTGCTGCCGCTGATCTTCCCGATCGTGCTGTCGATCTCCGACACGCCGTTCGTCACCTTCCCGCCCAAGGGTTTCACCCTGGAGTGGTACGGCAAGGTGCTGCAGGACCCGGACTTCACCACGTCCTTCGGCTTCAGC
Organism: Ancylobacter sp. G4_0304; assembly: GCF_047501495.1. Classification (NCBI taxonomy): domain Bacteria; kingdom Pseudomonadati; phylum Pseudomonadota; class Alphaproteobacteria; order Hyphomicrobiales; family Xanthobacteraceae; genus Ancylobacter; species Ancylobacter sp. G4_0304. The sequence continues at coordinate 14,198 of NZ_JAZDRM010000034.1, forward strand.
GTGCTGCTCAGCACCACGGCGGCCTGCGGCGCGGTCCTGCTCGGCACGCCGACCGCCATCGGCCTCGTGCGGCTGTCCTTTCCCGGCAAGGCGCTGGTGCAGGCGCTGGTGCTCTCGCCGCTCATCTTCCCCTCGCTGGTCACCGGCATCGCGCTGCTGCGGCTGTTCTCGTCGATCGGTTCGAACGATGCCTTCCTCAATCTGTGGATCGGCCATGTGCTGGTAACGACGCCCTATGTGGTGCGCACCGTCTCGGCCAGCCTGGTGGTGGTCGATCCCGGACTTGAGGAAGCGGCCCGCACGCTGGGCGCTGGCAGGTTTACTGCCTTCTGGCGCATCACCCGGCCACAGATCATGCCGGGGCTGGTGGCCGGCGCGCTGTTCGCCTTCGTGACCTCCTTCGACAATTACGCCGTCTCGATGTGGCTGTTCGATGCCTCGCATGTGCCGCTGCCGATGATGATGCTCTCGCTCATCAGCCGCATGTTCGACCCCGGCATCGCCGCCATCGCCTCGCTGATGATCTTCTTCTCGCTGTTCATGGTGCTTCTGCTGGAACGCCTCGCCGGCCTGAGACGCGCCATGAGCTTCTGAACGCCCGCTTCCTACCCCATCGCCTGCCATTCCCATCGCTGCGCGCGGCCCGGCCGGAGCGCAAACCCGGAGACTTGCCATGACGACCTCCACAGTTGCCTCCAAGGTGCTTTCGACCAGCCTCAGCCGCCGTCGCCTGCTCAAGGCGGGCGCGGCGACCGCCGCCGGCCTCGCCGCCCCCAGCTTCTTTGTCCGCAATGCCTGGGCCGCCGGCAAGACCATGCAGATCGGCATCTGGGGCGGCGTGCAGGGCGAATTCATCCGCAAATCCGTGCTGCCGGCCTTCGAGAAGGAGTTCGACTGCAAGATCGACGCCCAGCAGGGCTCGACGCTCGGCCAGATCGCACTGCTGCGCGCCGGCAAGGATGCGCCGAAGTTCACCGTGATGTTCGTCGACGATCTCGGCGTCGAAATCGCCAAGCGCGAGGGCCTGATCGACCCGCTGCCCAAGGACAAGATGCCCAATCTGGCGAAGGTCTATCCGCGCTTCATCTACAATGACGGCTACGGCGTCGCGCTCGCCATCTCCTCGGCCGGGCTGTTCTATAATCCGCAGGCCACCAAGCCGCTGGAAAGCTATGCCGAATTGTGGGACCCGCGCTTCGCCCGCAAGGTCTCGCTGGTCGGCACCAAGACCACGCCGAGCGTGTTCACCGTGATCATCGCCGCCGCCATCGCCAGCGGAAAGCCCTACAAGGAAGCGCAATATCTCGCCGATCAGGCCTGGCCCAAGCTCCGGGAGCTGAAGCCGAACGTGCTGAACCTCTACAGCACCGATGACGCGCCGCTGCTGGTGGCACAGGGCCAGGGCGCCATCGGCGGGCCGGAATATTCCAAGTACGTCTATCCCTACAAGCTCAAGGGCGCGAGCATCGACATGTGCTTCCCCAAGGAGGGGGCCTTCGCCGGCGTGAACTGCCAGATCCTGGTGAAGAACGCGCCGAATGCCGATCTCGGCGCCGAATTCATGAACCGGATGCTGGATCCCGCGGTCCAGCAGGGCCTCGCCGAGACCGCGCTCGCCGCGCCTGCCGTCGGCGGCCTCAGCTTCAAGCCGGAGATCGCCGGCCTGCTCGCCTATCCCGAGAGCAAGATGGACGAACTCGGCCTGTTCAGCCCGGATTGGGCCTATGTGAACTCGGTCCGCTCCAGCTGGATCGAGAACCTCAACCAGATCTTCACGGCATAACGGCAATGAACCCGCACCCCGAACAGGCGGTCCGCGCGGCCGACATTGCCGTGGACGACGTGCAGAAGACCTATGGCGGCCACCGCGCCGTGCACGGGGTCAGCTTCACCATCGAGCCGGGGCACGTCCTGTCCCTGCTCGGCCCCTCGGGCTGCGGCAAGACCACGATCATGCGGATGATCGCCGGCCTTATCGATCCCAGCGCCGGCGATATCCGTATCGCCGGCCGCTCGGTCACCCGGACGCCGGTGCATCATCGCAATATCGGCATGCTGTTCCAGAACTACGCCCTGTTTCCCCACCTCACCGTCGCCCGCAACCTCGCCTTCGGGCTGGAAATGCGGAAGGTGCCAAAGGACGAGATCGCCCGTCGCGTCGCGGCGACGCTCAATACCGTGCGGCTGTCCTCCTTCGCCGACCGGCTGCCGCACCAGCTTTCCGGCGGCCAGCAGCAGCGCGTCGGCCTCGCCCGCGCGCTGATCGTCGAGCCCTCCGTGCTGCTGCTCGACGAGCCGTTCGGCGCGCTCGACAAGAAGCTGCGCGAGAACATGCAGATCGAAATGCGCCAGCTGCAGCAGCGGCTCGGCATCACCACGCTCATGGTCACCCACGACCAGGACGAGGCGCTTACGCTGTCCGACCGGGTCGCGGTGATGAACAATGGCCGCATCGAGCAGGTCGGCACGCCGCGAGAGGTCTATGAGAACCCGGCGACCCGTTTCGTCGCCAGCTTCATCGGCACCTCCAATTTCTTCCACGGCCGGGTCACCCGCCGCGAGGCCGGCGGCTATCTCGTGACCACCGAGGACGGCCTCACCCTCGCGCTGGACGGCACGCCGCCGGCGGATGGGCGAGCCACCATCGCGCTGCGCCCGGAATCGGTGCGGATCGCGCCGGCCCATGGCGAGGCGGGCCCGAACGCGGTGCGGATGACCGTCGAGCAGGTGGTCTATCACGGCGTCAGCACGCATTATTATTTGCGCCGGCCCGGCGAGGAGCCGCTGATCGCGGTGCGCCAGAACGATGTCGTCGAGGCCGGCGCGCCCGATATCGGACCGGGCAGCGAGGTGCTGGCGAGCTGGGCGTCCGAGCGAAACCGGCTGGTGCGGGAGGACGCGGCGTGAGCCTCTCCTCACTGCGCCCGGCGTATCGCGCCGCCCTCGGCATGATCACGCCCTCGGCCAATCTGGTGGTCGAGCGGGTGACCTGCGCGATCCTGTCCGATTTCCCCGAGGTGTCCGGGCATTTCTCGCGCACGCCGGTGTTCGGCGCCCGAGACCTTTTCCCCGACGATTACGACTGGGATGGCATGCTCGCCGCCGCCCGGCTGCTGGCGCAGGCGCGCCCCGATGTCATCGTTTGGAACGGCAGCAAGGGCGCGACGCTTGGCTTTGCCACTGACCGAGAATTCTGCCGCCGCGTGAGCGAAGAGACCGGCATTCCCGCCACCACCTCGTCGCTCGCATTGGAAGCGGCTCTCGGCAGCCTCGGTGCCCGCCGCATCGCGGTGGTCGCTCCCTATGCCACCGACTATCAGAAGAAACTCGTCGCCGGCTTCGCGCGCGAGGGGCTGGAGGTCGTCGCCGAGGCGCATTCCGGCATCGCTGATAATCTCGACTATGCCGGCGTGCCCGACACCGCGATCGCGTCCATGATCCGCGACGTCGGCGGGGCGAAGCCCGACGCCATCCTCACCTGGTGCACCAATTTCCCCGCCGCCTATGTGGTCGATGCGCTGGAGCGTGAACTCGGCATCCCGATCCTCGATTCCGTGACGCTGGCGGTGTGGCACGGCTTGCACATGGCGGGCCGCGCCGACCTGCGTGGGCGGCGCTGGGGCCGGCTGTTCGACGGGCCGGCGTCATGAGCACGCTGTTCCGGGGTGTCCATCTGCTCGAACTCGACGGCGATCGTGGCATGTCGCCGGCCACCGACGTGCTGGTCGCGGGCGAGCGCATCGCCGCCGTCGGCCCCGATGCCGCCGCGCTCGCCCCGGCGGACGCCCGCGTCATCGATGGCCACGGCAAGCTGCTGATGCCTGGCCTCATCAACGCGCATTTCCATTCGCCGGTGAACCACATGAAGGGGCGGCTCGACAGCCTGCCGCTGGAAATCTTCATGCTGTACGAATCCCCGGCGCTGGAAGCGCTGCGACCCACCCCGCGCGAAGCCTATATCCGCACGCAGCTCGCCTGCGCCGAGATGCTGAAGACCGGCGTGACCGCGGTGCAGGACGACGCGTTCTTCATCCCGGAGCCGACCGCCGACATCATCGACGCGGTGATGCAGGCCTATGCCGATAGCGGCATCCGGGTGTCGCTCGCCCTCGACGAGCCGAACCTGCCCGAACTCGACAAGCTGCCCTTCCTCAAGGAACTGCTGCCCGCCGATCTGCGGGCGGAGCTGGCAAAACCCCGTGCTTTCGGCATGGAAAGCCTGCTCGGCATGTACCATCACCTCATCTCCCGCTGGCACGGTGCGGAGAACGGCCGGCTGCGCGCCGCTGTCTCCTGCTCGGCGCCGCAGCGCGTCTCGATCGACTATTTCCACGCGCTGGACGATCTCAGCCGCCGCCACGGCCTGCCCTTCTACGCGCATATGCTGGAGACCAAGCTCCAGCGCGTGCTGGGCCACGAGCGCTTCGACGGCCGCTCGCTGATCCGCTACGTGTCCGATCTCGGCCTGCTGTCGAGCCGCATGAACATCATCCACGCCATCTGGGTCGACGAAGACGATCTCGACCGGATCGCGCGCGCCGGTTCAGTAATCGCGCATAACCCGATCAGCAATCTGCGGCTCGGCAGCGGGGTCATGCCGTTCCGCGCCATCCGCAAGCGCGGCATCCCGATCTGCCTCGGCACCGACGAGGCCATCGCCGACGACGCGGTGAACATGTGGGCGGTCGCCAAGATGGCCGGACTGATCCACAACATCGCCGGCCCGGACTATGAGAGCTGGCCGCACGCGCGCGAGATACTCGACGGCCTGCTGCGTGGCGGCGCCCGCGCCATGGGATTGCAGGACGAGCTCGGCCTCATCGCGCCGGGCCGGCTCGCCGATCTGACGCTGGTCGATCTCGATACCCTTGCCTTCAGCCCCTTGAACGATCTGCACCGCCAGCTGGTCTATTGCGAGAACGGCAGCTCTGTCGTGCTCACCATGGTCGCCGGCCGCATCGTGTTCGACGACGGCCGTCTCACCACTCTGGACGAGCCCGCGCTTCGCGCCGAAGCGCGCGAGCTGTTCGCCGCCCGCGCGCCGGCACTGCGAACCGCCGCCCAGGCCGCCGAGCGGCTGCTTCCCTTCTACCGCGCCATGTACGCCAAGGCCGCGGCCTCGGATGTCGGCATGAACCGCTGGGTCGGCGATGCCGGTCCACGTCATTAGGAACAGATCGATGTCCGCCACCCCGTTTGCCACCCAGCTTGCCACCCACGGTCGCTACGGTTTTTCCTCGATCAGGGACCGCCCGACCTATCGCTGGCCCAATGGCGCCGGCCTCGCGGTCTATGTCGCGGTCGGCGTCGAGGAATATTCCTTCGGCGAAGGCATGACCGAGGACCTGTTCCCCGGCGCCTCGAAGCCCGATCTCGTCAACACCTCCTGGCGCGATTACGGCAATCGCGTCGGTGCGTTCCGGCTGTTCGAGCGCCTCGCCGCGTTCGGCATCAGGCCGGCGGTGCTGCTGAACACGGCGGTGTACGACCACGCGCCGGCGGTGATCGCTGCGGCGCGCGAGATCGGCGCCGAACTGGTGGCGCATGGCATCAGCAATTCCGACACGCTGGCCGGCATGGACCCGCAGGCGGAGGCCGCCTATCTGCGGGCCGCGGTCGAGCGCATCCGCCGCGAGGAAGGCGCCCCGCCCGCCGGCTGGTCGAGCCCCTGGCTCGCCCACAGCCCGGCGACGCTCGATCTGCTGGCGGCGGAAGGCTTCAAATATGTCGCGGATTTCCGCATGGACGACCAGCCGGTCTGGCTGACGACCCAGACCGGCCGGCTGATGTCGATGCCCTATGCGCTGGAGCTCAACGACAGCACCACCATCATCGGCCGTCAGGCCAGCGCCCGCGACTTCGCCGAGATGATCATCGACGAGTTCGACGAGATGCTGCAGGCCTCGCGCACCCAGCCGCTGGTGATGAGTGTGGTGGTGCACTCCTTCATTTCCGGCCAACCCTTCCGCCTGCGGGCGCTCACAAAGGCACTGGAACACATCGCCGCCCACGGCGACGACATTTGGCTGGCCCGGCCGGGCGACATTGCCGGATGGGCCGAAAAATGGATGAACCCAGCCCGATAGATCCGATCCGATCATGCGACCGAGGGTCCGCTTCCACCGAATCGCCTCTCGTCTCGCTACGAGGGGCCGCATAAGGCGGCTAGAGCAATCCCCGCAAAAGCGTATCCCGATTTTGCGAAAAGAGATGCGCTAGGCCGCCAGCTGGGCCGTGCCGGCTGTGCGGGCAATGTGTCGGGCCGTCGGGATGAAAAAAGACCTGTCCGATTTGGACGGGTCTTTGATCCTGTTCAGGATTTTGGTTGCGGGGGTGCGCAGCCCCCTATGCCGGCACTTCCTGGAAGTGGCGGTGTAGAGGTGCGGAAATCCGGCACTCGTCTGCGATCTCGTGGACATGCCGCCCTGTCACGCGCCCGCGCCTTGGCCGCCGCAGCGCTTTCCGCCTCGACGGGCCCGCCCGCCACAGGGGCGTCATCCTCCATCGGCCATCGCATCACACCCGCTTGCCAGCACCGCCGAAGTCCACGATGGTTGCATGGATCGACGCCGGCACCCTCTGGTCGGCGTTTCGCGGGCGCAGCGGGAACGGGCGCGATGGGCGACGTGGCTGGGAGCGAGGCGCGCGGCGCCATTGGCTGGCGATGGGTTGGGCTCGTCTTCCTTATCGTCGTGCTGTGGTCGCTGTTCGGCATATTGACCCGACCCATGGGCGGCCATCTCGCCGCCTTCTGGCCGGCTAATGCGGTCCTGCTGGGTCTCTTCATAAGGCTGCCGGAGCTTGCCGGACCGCGCGGCTGGTCCGCCGCGGTGCTCGGCTATCTGGCGGCAGACATCGCCACCGGCAGTTCCCTGGACAAGGCCGCGCTGCTCACCTTCGCCAACCTCATCAGCGTAGCCGCCTGCCTCCTCGCCTTTCGGCGCGTGCCGACGGAGCATGTCGCGCTGTCCCGGCCTTTCTCCGTACCGATCATGGTGGGGGCGCTGGTGTTCGGTGCAGTCGCCTGCGGCGCGGTCGGCACCGGAATGGCTCTGCGCACGATCGGGATCAGAACTAGGCAGAGCCATAGGTGTCAGGCCAGGAAACCTCCGAGCTGGGCGAGCAGTTCGGCCGGGGCCTCCTCCGGCAAATAGTGTCCGCACGGCAGGCTGCCGCCGCGCACGTCCAGAGCCTTCTCGCGCCAGGTGGCAATCACATCGTAGGTGGAACCCACCACGCCCTTAGCTCCCCACAGCACGAGGAGGGGAGCGGCAATTCTGGCGTCCGCGTCCGCCGCATCGTGCGTGAGGTCGATACCGGCCGATGCGCGATAGTCCTCGCAGACGGCGTGCAGCGTCTCGCGCGTGTAGCACCGCTGATACTCGGCAAAGGCGGCGGGATCGATAGCACCAGGCGTCTTGTTCTGCTTGGCGATGTGGGTCTCGACATAGAAGTCGAGATTGTTGCCGATCAGCGTCTCGGGAAGCGGCGCCGGCTGGATGAGGAAGAACCACCACATATAGCGGGTAGCAAAATCCTTGGTCGCTTTGGCGTACATGGTGGCGGTCGGAGCGATGTCGAGCAAGGCCGCCTTCGTCACGACATTGGGATGGTCGAGCAGCAGGCGGTGCAGCACGCGCCCTCCACGGTCGTGGCCCACGGCGGCGAAGCGGGGAAAACCGAGATGGCGCATCACCTCCACCTGATCCTCGGCCATCTCCCGCTTGGAATAGGCGATGTGATCCGGGCCGCCGTCGGGCTTGGAGCTATCGCCGTAGCCGCGCAGGTCGGTGATGACGACGGTGAAATTCCGCGCCAGCGCCGGCGCCACCTTGTGCCAGCAGACCATCGTCTGCGGATGGCCATGCAGCAGAAGGAGCGGCGGCCCGCTGCCGCCGACCACGGTGTTGATCTCGGCGCCCGACGTGCTGATGCGCTGCTGGCGGAAGCCGGGGAGAAGCCTCGCGATGCCAGTGTCGTCCATGGGTCTGGTCTCCGTGGAGAAGGCGGTTCGGGGCAGAAGGCCGGCGCCCATCATGCCGGCGATCGAGGCGCCGCTGGAGAGGAGATTTCGGTGCGACAGGCGGTCTGGCCGGGTTGCAGGCGCGTTGCTGCGTTGGGTCATCGGCGTTTGCTCCCTGGTTTTGTTGTGGGCCGGCGGGTCAGTAGAGGACCTTCATCCGCAGCGTCGCGACGACGATCATGATGGCCCCGCCTACTTGCGTGGCAATCTGGGCGAAGGCCATCAGTCCCATGCGGTTGGAGACGCTGAGAATGGCCACGTCGCCCGTCGGGCTGTCGGCGGCGGATGGGACGGCTCAGGCGAGCCAGGGGTTCTCGGCGCGATGGCGGGCCTCGAACGCCCGGATCGCGTCGGCCTCCTCGAGTGTCGTTCCCACAGCATCGAGCCCGCGCAGAAGCGCCTCCTTGCGCAGTGGCTCGATCTCGAACGGGATCTCCTCGCTAGTGGCCACGATGCTCATGCGCTCCGCCGGCAGATCGATGCGCAGGCGGTTGGTCTGCGGCTGCGCCACCAGGGCGGCGATGCGCTCCACCACGGCCGGATCGAGGCCGATGGTGAGCAGACCGTTGTTTCGGCAGTTGTCGCCGAAGATTCCGGCGAAGGAAGTGCCGATCAGCGCGCGGATGCCGAGCTGCGCGAGGCCCCAGACCGCATGTTCACGGCTGGAGCCGCAGCCGAAATTGGGGCCGACCACAAGAAAGCGCGCCTCCTCATAGCCCGGCCGGTTGAGGATGAAGTCCGGCTCCGGCGCGCCGTCCGCCCCGAAGCGCAGAAGGTTGAACACGCCCCGGTCGAGGCCGGCGCGGTCGATCCCCTTCAGGAACGTCTTCGGCATGATGACGTCCGTGTCCACATTGGGCAGGAGAAAGGGCGCGGCGACGCCCTCCACGCTCACGAAAGGCTGCATGGCTCTGGCTTTCTGGCGGGTGCCGCGAAGTGGCGGACGTCGGTGATACGGCCGGTGACGGCGGCGGCGGCCACCATGGCGGGGCTCATCAGGTGGGTGCGCGCGCCGGCGCCCTGGCGGCCCTCGAAATTTCGATTGGTGGAGGAGGCGCAGCGGTCGCCGGGCTTCAGCACGTCGTCGTTCATGGCGAGGCACATAGAGCAACCGGACTGGCGCCACTCGAAGCCCGCCTGCCGGAAGATCTCAGCCACGCCCTCCGCCTCCGCCTGCGCCCGCACGGCGGTGGAGCCCGGCACGACGATGGCGCGCACGCCCGGCGCCACCGTGCGGCCCGCAAGCACCCGGGCGGCGGCGCGCAGGTCCTCGATGCGCGCATTGGTGCAGGAGCCGATGAAGGCATGACTGACCGGGATGGCGTCGAGCGGCGTGCCGGGCTTGAGGTCCATATAGGCCAGAGCCCGCTCGGCCGCCCGTCGCCGGGCGGGATCGGGCTCCGCCTCGGGCGCTGGGATACGCCCTGCCACCGGCGTCACCTGGTCCGGACTTGTGCCCCAGGTGACCATGGGCGCGACCTCCCCCACGTCGAGGGAGAAGCTCCGGTCGAAGCGGGCGCCAGGGTCGGAGGCAAGGCCCGCCCAGGCGGCCAGTGCCTGCTGCCACAGCACGCCACGGGGCGCGCGGGGGCGCCCCTCGACGTAGCGGAACACCTTGTCGTCCGGCGCCATGACCGCGCCCCGGGCGCCGGCCTCCACGATCATATTGGCGAGCGTCATGCGTTCCTCCACCGAGAGCGCGAAAAGCGCCGGTCCGTCGAACTCCACCGCATGGCCGACGGCCCCATCGGCGCCGATGCGGCGGATCACCTCCATCACCATGTCCTTGGCGGTGACGCCGAGACCCGGCACGCCATGAAGGGTGATGCGCATGGTCTTGAGGCGGCGGTAGACGAGGGTCTGCGTGGCCAGATAATGCTCGATGTCCGAGGTGCCGATGCCGAAGCCCAGCGCCCCCAACGCGGCATAGGAGGTGGTGTGACTGTCGCCGGCCGCCACGACCATGCCCGGCAGCACCAGTCCCTGCTCGGGCGCCACCACGTGCTCGATACCCTGGCGTGGGTCCAGGACGTCGATCAGCTCGATGCCGAAGTCGCGGGCGTTCTGCGCAAAATAGGCAGCCTGCCGGGCCGCTCCGGCTGGGCATCTGCGCTGTCCGATGCGGCGTGGTGGGGTTCACGTGATCAACCACCATCAGCGCGGCAGCGGGATTCCACACCTTGCAGCCCCTCTCGCGGAGGCCGCTGAAGGCCTGCGGGCTGGTGTATTCGTTGAGGATGGTGCGATCCACATAGAGCAGAACGCGGTCCTTGTCGTCGAGCGCCCGCACCGTATGGGCGGCCACGATCTTGTCATACAGCGTGCGGGGCCCTGCCATGCTCGCTCCCCTCCGTGACGATTGTCGCGCAGAGCATGGCGAATGGGCCGGGGTCACTCCAATGCCGGCTGGCTATATCGTTATGCGCCCCGTGCATTACGACCTGGGATATGACGGCGGCAATGCCGCGATGATGGCAGGAACCAGAGGTGAACCCATGGAGATCGCGTGGCTGGAGGACTTCCTCGCCGTGGCCGGGTCCGGGAGCTTCTCCCGTGCCGCGGAGGAGCGGCACATCACCCAGCCGGCACTGAGCCGGCGGATCCGCGCGTTGGAGGACTGGGCGGGCACGCCGCTCTTCTTCCGCACCACCCACAAGGTGGAGCTGACGCCCGCCGGTGACAGCTTCCGGCAGACCGCGGAGGACGTGTTGCGGCGCCTCGCGGTCGGCCGCTCCGTCGCCCGTGAGCAGGCAAGCGGGACCATGGAGCAGTTGCAATTCGCCGCCACCAATGCGCTGGCACTGACCTTCTTTCCCGGCTGGCTGCGCACCGTCGAGCACCGGCTGCGGTTCGTCGCCAACATCCAGCTCGTCGCCAATCACATGGTGGCCTGCGAGCGCCTGATGCTGCAGGGGCAGGCGCAGTTCCTGCTGGCCCACCACCACCCGGCCGCCGATACACTGCTGACGCCGCGCCAGTTCCTGTCCCATCCCGTTGGTGTGGACGTGCTCATCCCCGTCTCTGCTCCGACGGGAGAAGGCGGCAGTCCGTCCTTCGCCTTGCCGGGAACCGAGGAGCAGCCATTGCCCTATCTCTCCTACCGGCCGGAATCCGGCATGGGCCGCATCATCGCGGCGGTGCGCGAGGGTGCGCCGGACAGGGCTTTCCTGCGGTCCTGTTTCCAGTCCCATGTGGCCAAGCTGTTGGTAACCATGGCGGTGGAGGGGCGAGGGCTGGCCTTTCTCCCGAAGAGCCTCATCGGCGAGGAATTGGCGCAGGGCACGCTCGTCCGCGCCGGCGACACCACATGGGACATTACCATAGAGATTCAGCTCTTCCGCCCGCGCACGCGCCTTTCGAGCACCGCTGAGGCTTTCTGGGCCGCCGTTGCAGGTGATCTGAACCGCCGATAGCCGCCGGCAATCTCTCCCCGATTGCTCACTATTCGACGCGGTCTCGGACCTGCTGATCACTCCGCTGTCACCCGCGTTGACGCGCGAGACGTGGTGAAAAACAGGGGCCAGTTCTTGATGGAGGAATCCGCTCCTTGAGGGGCCCTTTACGTTTTGTAGCGTCCCCGAAGGAGCGGCTCGAGCAGTCCGATCTCGTGCCAGAGTCGCCTGCCTCGCTGCGAGGCTAGCGTCCTAAAGGAGAGCATACACTCCCAGTTGCCGCAGAGGTCGCGGCTTGACTCGGAACTGGGTCTTTGAAGGTCGCCTGCCAGTCAAAGGGTAGTCGGTAAATTTACCAGGTCTCCCCCGCTACCACGCCAGCATACGCCGGCCGATCAGCGCGCCGACGACAGTGATGAAGCCGATGGCCAATCCGTACCAGACCAGCACGAAGAGCGGGGAATCGTCGACGCAATGCAGCGCGTAGAGCGCGGCTCCAAGGCTACCGGCCAGCGCGCCGCCAGCCGCGCCCGCAAGCATTGGGTGCTCCGGCGCCCCGCGCTTCAATGCGTAGAGCATGGACGCCAGTACCGGGGCAGCCATCAACGTCACGAGAACCAGACAATAGATTGCGTTGTGGCCGATGAGGCCTGGCATCCAACTTGGTGGCGGCGTGACGACGAGTTCCGCGACCACCCCCAGAAGCAGGGCGCCGGCTGGGATGGAGAGCGCCCAAACCAAAGCCCGCGCATCCGCGCCCGGACGCACGAGACGCAGCGCCAACCAGAGTAAGGCCGCAGCCAGTGACAGCGTGACAACGAATTTGAGCAGGACGCGTGGCTCCAGCATCAATCCCGGCATGCCTGCGCGTGGCGCCAGGATCAGCGCGAACAGCGCGACCGCTCCCGCCAGCCCGATGCCGAGCGCACGCGCAAGGCCGCTTTCAAGGCTGCGCTCCCTCCGCGTATCGGCGGCAAGGCCGCGTATGAGATCCTCGGTCCTCACGTCATCCGGTCCTTCATTCGTCGGCTTTCAGCCTGGCCGACAGGCTGGCAAAGGCACGATGCAGTGTCACGCGTACCGCGCCCGGCGTCATCTTCATGCGTTCGGCGGTTTCGCCGACCGAGACCCCATCGACCGCGATCGACCGTATCACCGAGCGCTGCTTATCCGGCAGCAGCGCCAAATGGCGTTCGACATCTTCGGCCTCGGTGCCGGGACGCTCCTCGGGCGCGGCGAGCAGCTCTGCAAAATCCTCCACCGGCACTTCCACCCGCCGCCCGCGCCGACGCAGATGGTCGATCAGCTTGTTGCGCGCGATGGTGCGGAGCCACGGCCCGAGTGGGTCACCCGTCCGCCAGGTATGCCGCTTCAGATGCACCGCCAGCAGCGTCTCCTGCACCACATCCTCGCTCTCACCTGTCGGCGCGCCCATCTGTCGGAGGCGCCGCTGCACGATGGTTCGTATTGCGGGCGCGATCTCACGCAGCAACCGCTCATAGGCTGACTCATCGCCACCCAGCGCCGCCTGCATCAACTGCATCCAGCGCTGCTCGCGATCATCCATCAACACGTCCCCGAAGGTAAGTTCGTTGGCTGCGGGCCGATCGTTACAGTGCAGCCGCGCGATCGGCGAAATTTGTGCCGCGGCATTTTTCTTCGCTCACCGCTGTAACGCAATGGCGGGCACGTCCGAAAGAGGATGTAGCGCCGGGTTGAATGACAGGCCCGCGCCAAAGCAACCTCACAGAGGACATCCTTCCATGACCACCAAGAACACCCTCGCCGCCGCCACCCTCGCCGGTTCGCTCGCCGCTGCGCTCGGCATGGTGGCCGCCGCCTCCGCCGGCCCGGTCGCTCCGCAGCCGAACATGGACAAGTGCTATGGCGTCTCGATGGCTGGCCAGAATGACTGTGCCGCTGGCGCCGGCACCACCTGCGCCGGTACCTCCAAGGTGAATTACGACGCCAAGGCCTGGAAATACGTCGCCAAGGGCACCTGCGAGAACATCAAGACCCCGAAGGGCATGGGCCATCTGAAGGCCATGTGACACCGATCCCGCGAACCGGAGGGCGCCTTTTCGCGCCCTCCGCATCCCACGCAGGAGATTTCCATGACGACGAAACTTCCCGCCGGCGCCGGTGTCGGCTTCAAGCCCGAACATTTCGACGCGATCCTTGCCGATCCTGCCGCTCCGATCACCTTTCTCGAAATCCATGCCGAGAACTATATGGGTGACGGCGGGCGGCCTCATGCCCAGCTTGCGGCGCTTTGCGAGCGCTTCGCACTCTCCATCCATGGCGTCGGACTTTCCATCGGCGGCGAGGCGTCGCTCGACAAGGCGCATCTGGCGCGTCTCAAGGCTCTGATCGAGCGCTACCGGCCGGAGAGCTTCTCGGAGCATCTCGCCTGGTCGTCCCATGGCGGCGCGTTCTTCAACGATCTGCTGCCGCTGCCCTATACGCCAACGACGTTGGCCCGGGTCGCCGATCATATAGCCGAGGTACAGGACACACTCGGGCGCCGCATGCTGCTGGAGAACCCATCGACCTATGTGCGCTTTGAGGAGAGCACGATCGGCGAGGTGGATTTTCTCGCTGCGCTGGTGGCCCGCACCGGCTGCGGCCTTCTGCTCGACATCAACAATGTCTTCGTCTCCTCCGTGAACCACGGCACGGATGCGCGGTCCTATCTCGCCAATTTTCCGCTCGAAGCGGTCGGCGAAATCCACCTCGGCGGCCATGACGAGGATATGGACGACCACGGCGCACCACTGCTGATCGATGCCCATGGTAGCGCGGTCGCGGATCCGGTCTGGACCCTGTTCGCCGAGGTGATCGCACGCACCGCGCCGCTCCCCAGCCTGATCGAATGGGATAACGACGTGCCCTCATGGCCGGCGCTCCGCGCCGAGGCGGCGCGTGCGGCTACGGTGCTGGCGCGCCCTTTCCGCCGCGTAGCGGCCTGAGCCATGACCGCGCTCACACTGTTTGCGGCGGCGCTCACAGCGCCGGATCGTCGCCCGCCGCCGGAATTCGCCGGGCATGCCGAGCGGCGCTTCGCGATCTACCGCAACAATGTTGCAGTCGGGCTGATCCGCGCGCTTGAGACGCGGTTCCCCGTTTTGGTCTCGCTGCTGGGTGAGGAATTCTTCCGTGCGATGGCGTGGGAGTTCACCCGTGCGCACCCGCCGAGCTCGCCGGTGCTGATGAGCTTCGGCGATGAGCTGCCGGCCTTCATCGCCGGCTTCGAACCAGCGGAGGAGATGCCCTACCTCGCTGACGTCGCCCGGATCGAGATTGCCCGCACGCGCGCCTACCATGCGGCGGACGTGCCTCGGATTGGCGCGGAGGCCTTCTCGGTGCTGACGCCGGATGAGATCTCGGCGATGCACGTCGAGCTTCATCCGGCGGTCACGGTGCTCCGCTCGCCTCATCCGATCTGGGCTATTTTCGCCCTGGCAAGCGGCTGGCAACCTGCCGCGGCCATAGACGACTGGCTGCCGCAGGCGGTGGTGGTCGACCGCCCCGCATTCGACGCCGTCGTACGTCCGCTGACCACGGGGGCCGCGCTGTTCCTTGGCGAGCTCGGCGCGGGTCAGCCGCTCGGCATCGCGGCCGCCGGGGTCGCACAGGAGGCGCCGGATTTCGATCTGCCCGCTGCGCTCGCCACCCTCATTGGCAATGGCCTGGCGACCCGCATCCACGTTCTCGATGGAGACGTTTCATGACCGCGATCGATCACCGTGCTTCGGCGGCCAGCCTCTCTTCCACGATACTGCGCGTGCGTGACCGGCTCGACACCGTCCCGCTCTCGCTGGTGCTGCTCTGCGCGCGCATCTTCCCGGCGACCGTGTTCTGGCAGTCCGGCCAGACCAAGGTCGAAGGCTGGCAGGTGACGGACAGTGCCGTCGCCCTGTTTCAGGAAGAGTACCGGTTACCCGTCATCGATCCGTCGCTCGCCGCCCACCTCGCCGCCTTCGCGGAGCACTTCTTCCCGGTGCTGCTGGCGCTGGGCCTTGCGACACGGTTCTCGGCGCTTGCGCTGTTCGGGATGACGATGGTGATCGAGATCCTGGTCTATCCCGACGCCTGGCCCACCCATGGCGTGTGGGCGACCTGCTTCCTGCTGCTCATCCTGCGCGGACCCGGCGCGATCTCTTTGGATTCGTTGATCGCAAAGCGGTCGCGATCGTGAAGCGCTCGCGACTATCCGGGAAACACGGCCAGCCCATTCGACCAAAGCGCGGACCTCACGCATCGATATGGGCTGACCGAGAAGTCATCAAGCCGGAATATCTCAAGCTGGGCCCGGCCGGCGACCGGCTGCGTGACGGCGCGCTCGATGCCTTTCTTCGTCGGCGGCTACCCGACCGGTGCGGGAATTTTTTGGCCCGGATAAGAAGCTCGACAAAAAGCAAACGCCACGGCGATGTTCCGTGGCGTTTGTTGTCGCCGGGTCAGGTGTAGCCGAAAGGAAGGTCGATGACCCGCGTCGCGCTCTATGCCCGCTATTCCTCAGATCATCAGCGGGAAGCCTCAATCGAAGATCAGCTTCGCCTCTGCCGGGAGCAGGCGAGACGCGACACGTGGAACGTGGTCGCCACTTACAAGGGCGCAGGGATTTCCGGTTCGAGCATGATCCTGCGACCGGGCATCCAGATGCTGTTGCAGGACGCCCAAGCGGGATAATTCGATGTGGTGATGGCCGAGGCGCTGGACCGCATCAGCCGCGACCAGGCTGATATTGCGACGCTGTTCAAGCACCTCAAATTCGCCGGCGTGCCGATCGTCACATTGGCCGAGGGCGAGATCAGCGAATTGCACGTCGGCCTGAAGGGCACGATGAATGCGCTGTTCCTCAAGGACCTTGCCGCCAAGACGCATCGCGGCCTCCGTGGTCGTATCGAGGACGGCAAGTCGGGCGGTGGGCTCTGCTACGGCTACAAGGTGGTGAAGAACCGGCTCAACCGGGAGCGCCGCTCGAATGGCGACGCCTGGAAAACCGAGCTGGTCAAGGTGGAGAAGCAGATCAGGGGTATCATCGAGGCCATCAAGGCTGGAATGTTCCATGAGAGCATGAAGGCCGAAATGGACGCGTTGGAGGCGCGAAAGAAGGAGCTTTCAGCGCTGCTGGCCGACGTTCCCAACGACGTGCCGGACATGCTGGCGAGGGCCGCGGCAATCTATGCGAGCAAGGTCGCGACGCTGACCCACGCGCTGAACCGGCCAGAAGAAAGGCCTCAAGCAGCGGAAGCCTTGCGGATGCTGGTCGAGCGGATCGTGCTGACGCCCGGCAATGAACGAGGCGAGATGTTCGCGGCGCTGCACGGCGAACGGCTTACCATCCTCGAATGGACCGAGCGCCAAGCAACCAAAAAGACCGGCAGAAAAACAAAACCCGCAGCCGAGGCTGCGGGTTTGTCGGTATCAGTGGTTGCGGGGGCAGGATCTAATCTTCACTTGCGCCCCGAGCAAGTAAAGATGGTTGCGGGGACCGGCGTCGATCATAACTTGCGATCGACGCCAGCAAAGATGGTTGCGGGAGCATGCACCCATCTTAACTTGCTTTTTCGTACGGCAGCATAAATGTTGCCAGAACTTCGGCGCCACGTCCATCGAGTCGACGCGAAGGATTGCCAGGAATTATCGGCTGAAGTCGGTCTTACTAACGACTAGCTTGAGATTACCGTGCTCATCGATAATTTCTCGCGGGCGCAATTTTGAGACCCAAGTCGGGTGCATTCCCCCATCGCGCCCGCTCTTGATCGGGGCAGTTTCCACGCCCTGCGAGACGAGTTGCTCGAACTCCTGGTCATCACGGCGCTGCTTTTTCCGCACCGCCTGAGCGATCTCCGGTGGCACTTCATAGGCCGGGCATTCGCCATATGGATCGAATTTCAACTGAATGGCATCATCTCCTGGCGCGAACGCATTGAACACGTAGCGTTTATTGCAGACATCGACTTTAGGTGGGCGGTGCGTCACCTCGAAATGATCGTTGCCGTCCTTGAGCATGCGCCAGAACGGCATGTGGGGGTTTCCGCGATGCCTGGCCATGTTGGCGGGGGTCATGCGGAACGGGAAAGCTTGCACTTGGAAAGATCTCTGTCCGCCGGAGAAGGACTCCCGGCCGAGTGCGAAGATTTCCAGGATTTGCGCGTCGGTCATCGCGTAGCAGCCTTGCGAAGAGCAATCGCCATGCACCATGAGATGGGTTCCGGTGCGCTCATGGGCACGATCGAAGGCGTTCGGGAAGCCGAGATTGAACGACAGATAATACTCCGAATTCGGGTTCATCTGCGCCGGCGTGATGTCATAAAAGCCTTCCGGCGTCTGCCGGTCGCCTTCCGTGATCTTCGGGCCGAGATCTCCTGACCACTTACAGATTGGATAGGTTTTCAGGAGCACGAAGCGGCCTTTGCGATCTTCCTTCCAGACTTCGAGCTCGGCTTCCACCTTGAATACGCGCAGGAGGATCGGCGACCCAAATTCCATGTTCAGAGTTGCCATTTCTGCTCGCAGCCTGCTCGGGACAGGGGCGGTTGCCTTAGTGCTGGCGCTCGCCAATATGTCGGTCTGGCAGCCCCCAAGCGCCGCCGCCCCTAATAGAGCAGCCGAGTTCGCGATGGTCCGCAACGCGCTTCGGCGGGCGATCATTTTGCCGGGCTTCAACGTCCTTCCCCCGTTTCCAATCGCCCGAGGCAACATCTCAAACTTAACGCAAGCTTAAAGGAGGAACCCTCGGCAAAGGAGACAGTGAGATCGGCAAATAGCTATATGGATCATGATTTTCGAGCGATCCCTATTGCATGACTTTCCGCGGATTGAACCAACGGTACATCTGGATATTGCAGCCAAATGGTCCGATGGTCGCGGCGTAGACGCCCTGAGTCTGCATCAGGTTTTGAGAACCGCTCGGATAACGAAAGCGACCAGCGTCAACACCAGGACGCTGGCAAGCCAGATGGCGGCGAACCACATCAGACGTTTCCAGAGCTTCGGCAAAGCCTTGTCAGTGGTATCCGGTTTCATCGACTTTGCCTCGGAAGACCCAATAGGCCCAGGCTGTGTAGGCCAGGATAACCGGGACGAGCAGGCCCGCACCGATCAGCATGAAGACCTGACTTCGTTCGGGCGCGGCGGCATCCCAGATCGAAACGCGGCCGGGGATCACATCGGGCCAGATCGAAATCGCCAGCCCGGCCATCGAGAGACCGAACAGGATAAGCGTCATCGCAAACGGCAGCCAGTCACGGCCGAGGTCGATCGATCGCCAGAGAATAAATGCGGCAATGGCGACGAGCAGAGGCATTTGGGCCGCGGCGAGCACACCCGGCCAGCCGAACCAACGTTGGTAATAGCTGGCATCGAGAAAGGGAGTCGCCGTGCTGACAGCGACGATTGCCCCGACAAGGGCGATCGTGAGCATGCGAGCATGTTTGCGCGCATGGGCCTGCGTTGGGCCGTCAGTCTTCCAGATCAACCACCCCGCTCCGAGCAGTGCATATCCCGACATTAGGCTGACACCCGTAAGAAGGGTGAACGGGGTGAGCCAGTCCCACCAGCCGCCGCCATAGGCCCGGCCCTCGACATGGATGCCTTGAAGAAGCGCGCCGAGCGTGATCCCCTGAGCGAAAGTGGCGACAACCGACCCGCCGCAAAAGGCTATATCCCAGAAACGTCGATGGCCGGGATCACGCCACCGGAATTCGAAGGCGACGCCGCGAAATACCAAGCCAAGCAACATTGCGATGAGCGGAGCGTAGAGGGCCGGAAGCACGATTGCGTACGCAAGCGGGAACGCGGCCATCAGGCCGCCGCCGCCGAGAACTAGCCAGGTCTCGTTGCCGTCCCAAACCGGCGCGATGCTGTTCATGGCGCGGTCGCGCTCGCCGCCAACGCGAAACGTCGGGAACAGGATACCGATTCCGAGATCGAACCCGTCCATGACGACATAGGCTGCCACGGCAAAAGCGATGATCGCTGCCCAGATGATGGTGAGATCGATCATCACGACGCTCTCCCTTCGACGGCCACTGCCGGGGTGATGCCGGCGGCGCGGATAGGCTTTCCACCCGACGGATCGGCTGTCTCGTGGGGCTGCGGTGGTTTGGCCATTAGCTTCAGAATGTAGAAGGTCCCCGCGCCGAAAACCGCGAAGTAAACGACGATGAACGCGACCAATGAGGCGGCGACAGCGGGTGCCTCCAAGGGCGCCGCCGATTCCGCCGTCCTCAGCAGGCCGTAGACTGTGAAAGGCTGACGCCCGACCTCGGTTGTGACCCAGCCGGCGATCACCGCCACGAAACCGCTCGGCCCCATTGCGATCGCAGCGCGATGTAGCAACGGCCAATCGTAAAAACGTTTGCGATACCGGGCGGCGAGGCTCCAAAGGCCGAGCCCCAGCATCGCGAAACCCAGAGCAACCATGATGCGGAAGGACCAGAAGACCACGCCAACCGGCGGATGCTGATCCTCGGGAATCGTGTCGAGTCCGGCCAGGGGCGCATTAAGATCGTGCTTTAGGATGAGGGAGGACGCCTTCGGAATCTCAAGGGCGTAGTCGACGCGCTTCTCGGCGCTGTTGGGGATACCGAACAGGATGAGCGGCGCACCTTCGGGATGACTGTCGTAGTGCCCCTCCATCGCCATCACTTTGGCGGGCTGGTGCTCGAGCGTATTAAGGCCATGCAGATCGCCGGCGAAGATCTGGATCGGCGCGACAATCGCCGCCATCCACATCGCCATGGAGAACATTTTGCGCGCGCCGGGATTCGTCTTGTCTTTGAGAAGATGCCAAGCGCCGACCGCGCCGACCACGAACGCCGTTGTGAGGTAAGCGGCGATGACGGTGTGAACGAGGCGATAGGGGAAGCTTGGATTGAAAACGATCGCCCACCAGCTCGGGCCGGGCAGAAACTGGCCGTTGGCGCCGATCTCGAAGCCGGTCGGCGTCTGCATCCAACTATTGACCGACAAAATCCAGAAGGCGGAAATGAAGGTGCCGAGCGCGACCATGCAGGTCGCCACGAAATGCAGTCTCAGCCCGACCTTGTTGATGCCGAAGAGCATCACGCCAAGGAAGCCGGCCTCAAGGAAGAAGGCCGTCAGCACCTCGTAGGCCATCAACGGACCAATGACGGGACCGGCCTTGTCGGAAAAGACCGACCAGTTCGTGCCGAACTGGTAGGACATGACGATCCCCGATACGACGCCCATCCCGAACGCAAGTGCGAAGATCTTGAGCCAGTACCGGTACAGATTGGCGTAGACCCCATTGCCGGTCTTCAGCCAGAGCGCCTCCAGAACCATGAGGTAGCTCGCCAAGCCGATGGAGAAAGCCGGGAAGATGAAATGGAAGCTGACGGTAAAGGCGAACTGGATTCTGGCGAGCAGCAGGGCGTCGAGCATCGCGGTTTTCCTCGGATTGAGCAGAGGTGCGGGTCCCGACGCGCCGCCCGCCAACAACAGCCGACCCGTCGAGTACTGAAACTCCGCTCCGCGGCCGAGCTTCACGTTCATTGTCGGGCTTCCTGAAAGCTTTGATCGGGCACGCCCAGCTCGACAACGGCAGCATTTGCCACCACGGCACGCCAATCACTTATGTTATTGTCGAACTATGTAATTATGTAAGCGTCTTGCGTCAACCCGAACGCCGTGCGACATAGTGGGTGAATGACGTTTGCGAGACCGCTTTACGAATGGACAATGTGACCACGTATCCCAGTGCTTTGCGGATGGGCGACCCCGCTCCCGACTTCGAGGCACGTTCGACCCAAGGAGCGCTCCGGCTTTCCGACTACAGGGGCCGGTGGCTTGTCTTCTTTTCCCACCCTGCGGATTTCACCCCGGTCTGCACGACGGAGTTCGTGGCGCTGGCGAAGGCGCACGACCGTTTCGCCGCGCTGGACTGCGCCCTGGTCGGATTGTCGGTGGATAGCCTTTATGCGCACCTCGCCTGGACCCGAGCGATCCGCGAGCTCTTCTCGGTCGAGATCCCCTTCCCGGTCATCGAAGACCCGTCGATGCTCGTGGGTCGTGCCTACGGCATGATCGACGAGGCCGCCGAGAACAGCGCAGGGGTGCGGGCGACCTATTTCATCGATCCGGAGGGCGTGATCCGTGCGATTACGCATTATCCCCTGACGATCGGTCGTTCGATCGACGAGATGCTGCGGATGGTGACGGCGTTGCAGGCTGCCCACTCAGGAGACAAGCTCGCCCCGGCGGATTGGCAACCGGGCCAGCCGCTGCTCTTGCCGGCGAATGAAAAAACACAGCAGGAAACCGACTGGTTCTGCCGGAGAGAGGCATGAAAACCCTGTGGCAGTCGCGCGCGCAGGCTGATGTCGCGGCCGACAAACTGCGTAAATTCGCTCAGCCTCAACGGCTGATGATCCTGTCCCTCCTGCTGGACGGGGAAAAATCCGTAACCGAAATCGATATGGCCTCTGGAATCGGCCAGCCTGCCCTTAGCCAGCAGCTTGCGGAACTGCGCAAGGCCGAGCTGGTAACGACACGACGCCAGGCCAAGCAGGTCTATTACAGCCTAGCCGACGAGTCGGTCATTCTGTGCGTGCGCAGCATCGAAGCCGTGTTCGGGGCCGGAGATCCGGAGCGGGCGCTCCTGAACATGGTCAGGCCGGAAGCCCGCTCCGAGCGGAATGGCATCGTGCGCGGCGCCGCGAATTTCGCCCGGATTCGCTGACCAGTCCGCATTGCCTTAAGCCAGCCTTAAGCTCGTGAGCCAAGCACTCAGCCATCCGGTGGCGCGTTGCCCGGAAAGGATGGGCAAAATGGGTGCATCGTCAAAGCGCAGTATAACGCTTCTTCAAATCAATGACACGCATGGGTATGTGGAGCCGCATCCAGAATTGATCTGGCACGGCGCGACGCCGCGCTTTCCGATGCTCGGCGGTTACGCCCGGATCGCGGGATATTTCAAGAAGGTTCGAGCGGAACGTCCCGACGCCGTCGTCGCGCTGGACAATGGCGACACCTTTCATGGGACCTACGCGGCCGTCTCTTCGCGAGGCGAGGCGCTGGTACCGCTCACCAATGCGCTCGGCCTCGACGCCATGACCGCACATTGGGAGTTTGCCTGGGGGCCGGCGCATTTCAGGGCGCTGGCAAAGCGCCTCGACTACCCGGTGCTGGCGGTCAACTGCTTTGATTTGAAGACCGGCCGTCGCCCATTTCGCCCGTCGCGCATTATAGAGCGTGGCGGGGTCAGGATCGGAGTGGTCGGAATCGCGGCGACGATCCTCGACAAGACGATGCCGCCGCATTTCAGCGAAGGGCTACGCTTCACGAACGGAGACAAGGAGCTGCCGCGCGAGATTCGCAGGCTCCGTCAGAAGGAACGGGTTGATCTCATCGTCGTCCTGTCCCATCTCGGCTTGCCACAGGATATCAAGCTCGCCGGACTCGTAGATGGGCTGGATGTCATCCTGAGTGGCCATACCCATGACCGGCTTGAGAAGCCGATCGTCGTCAATGGAGCAACCATCATCCAGTCTGGTTGTCATGGCGCCTTCGTCGGCCGTCTGGATCTCGGCGTCGAGCGCGGGACGGTCCGGGTCGAACGGCATGAGCTCGTCGCCATGGATGAGACGATTGATCCTGATCCCATGATGTCGGATTTGGTCGAGGCGGTGGTGTCACCCATGCGTGACCACCTGGCCACCGCGGTGGGCAGCGTGGATGCCGCCCTGCATCGCAACACGATCCTTGACTGCTCGATGGACGACGTCCTCCTGGCGGCGCTCTGCAACGCCTCGGGCCGGGAAATCGCCTTCTCGAATGGCTGGCGTTACGGCGCTCCGGTCGTGCCTGGCCCTGTCAGGCTGAGCGATCTGTGGAACATGATACCGGTCAATCCTCCGATCTCGACGGTGATCCTCAAAGGAGAGGAAATTCGCATGATGATGGAGGAGAATCTGGAACGGACGTTCTCGCCAGACCCCTTCGGCCAGATGAGCGGTTACGTGAAGCGCTTCTGCGGCCTGACGATCCTGGCAAAGATCGAAAATCCATCCGGAACCCGCATAGCGGAGATTTTCGTCGGGGACCAAAAGCTCGACCTCGATGCATCCTATGACGTTGCCTTCGTCACCGCCCAGGGAGTGCCCGGCCGTTTTGGGCGTGATCGGGGCCAGATGTCCGTCACGGCGATCGAGGCCCTGGAGGCCTATTTCCGCCACCCGCCCGCTAAGGTGACAAGTCCTGGCCGCGTGATCGCGATATGATGACGCCGCTAGCTTGCTGGTGCGTCCGAGAGCTTCGCGGGCGGTCCCTCGGCTGCCGATGAGGGCGCCGTAGCGGGCGGCAGGGTCAGTCGGAGGCTGTTGAGACCGACCGACAAGGAGCTCGCGAGCATAGCGAGTGCAGCCAGCGATGGAGACAAGACGCCGAAGATTGCGAAAGGAATGGCGGCGAGGTTGTAGACCAGGGCGAGGCCGAGATTCTGTCGTGTGACGGATGCGGTGCTGCGCGCAAGGTTCATCCCGGTCAAAAGCCGGCCAATGCCACCTCTGACAATCACCACGTCGGCGGTCTGGGCTGCGGCACTGTGGGCCCCCGCGACCGATATCCCGCAATCGGCGGCGGCGAGTGCCGGGGCATCGTTCACACCGTCGCCGAGGAACAGGACCGGCGAGGCCAAGGCCTTCACGAGTTCGGCCTTCCCGGCCGGCGTGCAGCCGTGACGCACCTTGTCGTGCGGAACGCCGAGCGCGTCGGCGATCCGCAGAGTCGGCCCGACGGCATCTCCCGAGGCGATCCATGTCTCAACGCCGAGCGCTCGAAGCCGGGCAAGCGTCTCCCGCGCGTCACTGGTCGGGGCATCGGCCAGGGCGAGCGTCGCGATGCGGATACTGTCCAGGGTTACGGCCAGCGAGGTCAGTCCGTCGTCGCGCTCAATTCCGTGAACAGCGATGCGGTGTCCGGCGTGATCCTGCGCCTCGGCGCCCCGCTCCAGACGCGTCCCGCCCGCCCCTTCTTCCCGGCCGTGCCGATCGACGACCGCGCGCGCCAGCGGGTGGTCGATTCCGGTTTCCGCTCGCGCGGCGATTTGCAGAACTTCGGCTTCGGACCAGCCGGACGCCGGAGCAACGTCGACCACGATGGGGCGTCCATGGGTCAAGGTGCCGGTCTTGTCGAAGATGGCAGTCTTCGGACGGGCGAGCGCCTCGAAGGCGGTGGGATTACGCAAACGTAGGCCAGAGGCCGCGGCGATGCTGGCCGCGCGCGCCTGAGCGAGCGGAGCGGCGATCGACAACGCACATGGGCAGGCCGCCGCCAGCACGGTCAAGGCTCTGAGGACGGCATCCTGCGGGGTGACGCTAAACAGCGGTGTCAGGAGCGCGGTCAACAGCGCGAGCGCAGGAATTGCCCAGCTCAGCGCGGCGGCGAGACGATCGGCGCGTGAGGCAGCCGCGCCGCGCCGGGCAAGCTCGATCGCGATCGCTCCGCCCATCCGGTCGAGATCGCGGTCGCCGAACGCACGGTCGGTCGCGACGACAATGCGCCGCTGGAGATTGACGGAGCCGGCCTCGACGCGCTGCCCGACCTCGACGGGAATCGCCCGGCTCTCGCCCGTCAACACGGCGCGGTCGACCAGCGTCGCGCCCTCCCGCACGGTTCCATCGACGCCAACAGTCATTCCGGCGTCGATGACGACGAGATCACCGATTCCGACCTGCGCGCACAGGACCACCTCGTCTCCCGACGCCGTACGCCTGACGGCGGTTTCAGCGGCCGCGTCCTCGAGCGCCTTCAGCGCATCGAGGGCGCCGCGACGGGTGGTGGAGTCGAGCAGTCGCCCGACCAGAAGAAGCGTGATCAGCATCGTCGCTGTGTCGAACCAGACATGGGAGGAGCCGGAGACGAGCGAGGCGATGGAAAGGAGGAAGGCGCCGCCGGCGCCCAGCGCGATCAGCAGGTCCATGCCGGGCGCGCGCAGGCGGATCGATCGCACAGCCATCCAGAAGATGTCGGCTCCCGCCCAAGCGACAACCGGCAGGGCCAGCAGACCGGACCCGAGCGCGATCCACCACGCGACGTCCGGATCGAGAACGGAGACGTAGAGCACGACGGCAAGAGCCATCGACCACATCCCCGACATGACGGCGACGGCAAGGCGCAGCGAGAGGCGGCTTATATCGGCTGTGAGGATCGCCGAGAGCTCCTCGGGCCGGTGGCGGTCGATCAGCCTGTAACCGGCGCGTGAGACAGCGGCGGCAATGTCGTCAACGGAGAGCCGCTCCGCGTTCCAATCGACCAGCATTGACGCGGTCAGGTGATGCACCCCGACGGCGCTGACCCCTTCCAGCCGGCCGATCTGCCGTTCCAGCCCGCGCGCGCAGCCGCCGCAAGCCATGCCACTGACGCCGAACAGGCGGCGCACGGCACTCAGTCCACGGCGCCGACCGGACGTTCCGGATCCGGCGTTCCCACCCCGAGCAGCACCCCGTTGACGGTCTGACCGTAGTAGATCTGATCGCCGTCGTGGTACTGCTTGCGTGTTTCCTCGATCGTCTTGCCTTTCTGTCTCGCATCCTTCGGGCGCTCGAAGCTGTTGATGTAGGCAGCGACGTCCCAGGCGTCCTGATCGGTCAGTCGGCCGGGCTGCGACAACGGCATGTTGTGCTTGATGAAAGCGGCCGCGGTGTCGATGCGCGCCATGCCGGCGCCCCAATTATAGGAACTGGCGCCCCAGAGCGGCGGGAAGACATAGCGCCCGTTGATGTCCTTCTGGCCCTGTCCGTCACCGCCATGGCACACGGCGCAATTGGCCGCGAACACCTGCGCGCCGCGTTCGGGGGAGTAGCCGAGCTCCGTCTTGGCAACCTTGCCGAAGCCGACACCCTCCAGCTCCTTGTTCGTCGGCGCGTTGGTCGCCAGCCAGAAGAAATAGCTTTCGAGATCGCGATAGATGTCGTCGCCATGCGGCGGCGGGCCGCCGTTGACCGAGTGCTGGGCATTCATCGAGAAAGTGAAGCAGCCCTGGACACGGTCTTCCATGGTGTTGATCTGCTTGTTCTTCGACCGGTATTTCGGGTACTGGACCCAGGCAGCCCACATAGGCGCCGAGAAGGGCTGGCGGCCGGCGCCGAGATGGCAGTTCGAACAGGACAGGCCATTGCCGACATACTGCGAGGCGTTGGTCGAGGTGTTCATGAAGATCGCCTGCCCGCGCCGGACAGCAGCACCGAATTGGTCGTTCGGAATCTGGTCGTCGGTCGGTGGCTGGAAGAAGCCGGCGGTCGCATGGCCAGCGGTGTCCTGCGCAGTCTGTCGACCCGGAATGAAACCACTCTCATAGGCGAGTGCGCCGAGCGCGGCGACGATCAGGCCCGCTCCGGCCGCATGGATCCACATTCGCGCGATGCGTCCCTTCTGGGGATCGGCGGGTTTTGCGCTTACGCTTTGCACAGGCTCCGTCATGGCCGTTCTCCGATCTTTGCAATCTTGGCGTCTTCTCCTGCCGGCACGGGGGGAAGCGAGGCGAGATAGTCTGCGACCGCCCTGCGATCGGCGTCGGAGAGCGCGCGGGAAATTCGTCCCATCAGGTCGAGCGAGGAATTGTTGCGCTGTCCACCGACCCAAGCGGCGAGTTGGCTTGCCGTGTAGGAGGCGTGCTGGGCGGCGAGTGCGGGAAACTCCGGCGAGACGCCGAAGCCCGAGGGTCCGTGGCAGGAGAAGCAGGCAGGCACGTTGCGGCTCCAGTCGCCGTGCAACGCCAGCGCCTCGCCGCGCGCGAGATTGCCGCCGAGTTCCGGTTTGGCGTTAGAAGGTACGCGCAGGCCGGCATAGTATTCGCCGAGCTGGCGCTTCTCCTCGTCGGTCAGCGACGCCACCACGATCTTCATGGATTCGTTCTGGCGACGCCCGCTATGGAAATCGTCGATCTGCTTGACGATGTAATCGGCGGGAAGGCCCGCCAGACGCGGGACGTTTTCCTTGCCCTGGCCTAGATCGCCGTGACAGCTCGCGCAGGCCCATTGCTCGCCGCGCCCGGTAAAGATCATCGCGGAGACGTCCGGGCTGAGGGAGACGGCAGTCTGCTCCACGAAGGGGGGCTGACTGCCGAGTTCGAGTGCGGTTGAGGACGCGATCTCCGTCCCGCCTTTGAAGCTGCCCTCGTCCGCGAGCTCGCCGCGCAGCTTCGCGACGGCTGCCGCTTCGATCGTTTCGGACGACTTGCCGAAGCGGTGCGCCACATAGGTCGCGAGTTCGCCGAGCTCGACATCGGTCAACACGCTGGCGAAGCTCGGCATGTGGCCGTTGAAATTGTGATCGCCGACGCGGATCGGCCCATCGATGCCGCGCAACAGGATCGTCGAGACGAGCTCGGGGCCTTGCGCGACGAAGGCGGAGCCGGCGAGCGGGGGAATAGCGCCGCGCACGCCCATGCCGTCAGGCTGGTGGCATGTCGAGCAGCGGGCGACGAAGAGCGCGGAGCCTGGCTCCGTACCGGCGCCCGTCGCCACACGGCTTTCCGCGATGCGCTCATCGCGCGCTGCCGCGACATCCTCGCGCGTGTCGAACAGCGTCGCCGCGCCCCAGATGCCGAGGCCGACGGCGATAGCGATCAGCGGCCATGGCATCTTGCCATGAAGCTCGTAGGGCTCGAAGTTCTCGTCGGGCCGTCCGGCAGAGTCCTTGCGGGGAGATTTGTCTGCCGTCATCGCGCGCCCTCCGGACGGTTGTAGCCGTCGTCGCGCAGCGCGTTGGCGGGCGCGGGATAGGTCCGGTCGAGCGATTGCAGGTAGGCCGTCAGGTCGAGCGCTTCCTGCCTGGCGATCACGACGCCGGATTTCGGCGCGTATTCCGATGGAAGGGCGACGACGACATCGCCGGGCGCAGCCGCCCCCTTTTCTTCGAACAGGAAGGGATAGGCCGGCATGATGCTCCAGTCGAAGATGGCGCGCGGCTGGTAGAGATGGGTCAGATGCCAGTCACGCGAGGGAAGGCGCGCGCCGACATTGAGGAGGTCCGGTCCGGTGCGCATCGTGCCGAGCTGGTGCGGACGGTCGTAGGTGTAGTCGGCGGCAATCGCCGGCCGGCCCCAGCCACGCACGCCGTCAGGCGCCTGGTCGGGCGAGCGCGGCTGCTGGCTGTGACAGTAGACACAGCCGAGCGAGACATAGACCTCGCGCCCGCGCAATTGTTGCTCGGTATAAGGCTTGAGCTCCGGCGGGATGTCGTGCCGGCTGATCTGGATGCCGGGCGCGATGACGAGCATGAGGGTCGCGAAAGCGAGAATGCCGAGGGCCAGAATGGAAAGAGGGAGATAGCGGTTCATTCTGCGGGCACCACCTTTGCGGCGGCCATTGCCCGGCGCGGAAGAAGGATAGCGGCGACGTTGATTGCGAAGACGATGTGGCCGAGCGTCATCAGGCCGCCGCCGACGCTGCGAGCTTCGAGATAGGGAATCGTGACCGTCACGCTGTCGGAGAACGGGCGGGTCGCGTCGAGCATGGCTAGGCCCTGAAGCACGCCTCCGATCGAAAGCCCGAAGAAGTAGATCGCGAAGCCGACGACGATCAGCCAGAAATGCGCGTTGATAAGCGCCGGCCAGGGAAAGGCCCGTCCGGTCATGCGCGGCAGCATGTGATAGGCGGCGCCGAACATGACGAGTGTCACGAAGGCATAGGCACCGAGATGGGCGTGGCCGACCGTATAGTGGGTGAAATGGGTGACGGTGTTGATCGAGCGCAGCGCCTCGGTCGAGCCCTGGAACGAGGCGAGCGTGTACATGACCGCGCCGAAGGAGATGAAGCGCAGCGGCAGCGATTCCTTCAGCGCCCAGAGATTGCGCGCGACGGTGACGTGCTGATTGATGGCGACCGCGATTACCGGGATGAACATCATCACCGAATGGACGATCGACAGGGTCACAACCCAGGTGGGCACCGGCCCGCCGATCAGATGATGGATGCCCACCTGGCTGTAAAAGAGCGCGAGGCCCCAGAACCCAAGCAATGAGACGGAATAGGAGTAGATCGGCTTGCCGATGATCTTCGGGATGAAATAATAGGCCGTGCCGACCCCGAGCGGCGTCAGCCAGAGCCCCAGCACATTATGGGCGAACCACCAGTTGACGGTCGCCTCTTCGACGCCGGAATGGATGTAGGGGATGTTGGCGATGACGAAGAGACAGGGGAACCACAGGATGCCGGCGAGGAAATACCAGCCGGACACATAGATGTGGTGCACCTGCCGGGCGATCGTCGTTTTGACCAGAGGGATGACAAAAAACACACCGGCGAGCGCCAGCAGCATGTCGAGCTGCCAGGGGATTTCCAGCCATTCCTCGCCATCGGTCCAGCCGTTGGCGATGGCAATGGCTCCAAGACAGACGGCGATGTTCCAGAGGATCGCGCCGATGATCGGCAGCCGCGGGGCACGCAACGGCGTGTGGAAGATGCGCGGCAGGATCCAGATCATCGAGGCCACGCCCATCTGCGAGAGCCAGCCGTATATGACGAGGTTGAGGTGCAGAGTGCGGACGCGGCCGAAGGTGAGCGGCGCATAGGCCGAAAGCCAGTCGTGCCAGTGCAGCTTCAGCGAGGCGATCAAGCCGAAGGTCGAGCCGACGATCAGCCAGACGGTCGCCGCGACCAGAAGCACGGTGACGGGCTTCTTGGAAATTCGATCGATCCCGGAGGTAGCCGCGTCGAAGTAATGGCGTCTGGCAGGCGAGTGTTCGGCATCGGGACTGTCGAGGTGGCCTTCATCGCCGGCCGCGAAAATGACTTTGGCGTCGTCCTGATCGAGCTTGAGCTGCCGGTTGCTGATCGCCCAGATCAGGAAGGCGAGCGCGAGCAACGATACGGCGAAGCTCAACGCCAGCAATAGTCCCATCGTCACCATGCGCTATCCCTCCCGCTCGCGTCCTGGCTCTTGCGGCAGGCACACGGAGTTCAGCGCTCGGAAACCAACCTTAAGGCAAGCTTAAGAGAAGCGATCCAGCCACAAAAAAGTCACGTTTAGTACCGGGCGTCCTTGGGCTTCTTGACGCCCTTCCAGTCGTTCACCTTGCCGGCGAAATCGGGCCGCGGCATGTGGGTGAAGAATTCCGCGACGTCGACGGCATCCTGATCCGACAGCACCCCGCCGGCTCCGAGCGGCGCCTCCAGATGCATGGCCGGCGGCATGGCGTATTTGACGAACTGCGCCGCCTTGTAGGTCCGGGCAAGGCCTGCGCCAATGTTTAACGATTCATCACCCCAGAGCGGCGGGAAGATGTAATCTCCGGCCTGATCCTTCATGCCCTGGCCGTGGGCCCCATGGCAGGAGGCGCACTGGGCGGCGTAGATCGTCCTCCCCCTCTCGGGATCGGGCACCAGGCTCTCGTCGATCGGCCCGGCGTTGCGCACGGCTGTCTTGTCGCCTTTCGCCACCCCCTGGCGCAGCCAGTCCATATAGGCGAGCATCGCATGCATCTCGGTGCTGTCTGTGCCGAGCGGCTTGCCGTTCATCGAGCGCTGGAAGCAGCCGTTGATGCGCATGGTCAGATCGACCTCGCGGTTGGCGCGCGGATTGAAGGACGGATAGCTGTTGGTCGTGTTGATGTAGGGATTGGCGTCGGACAGCTTTCCCTGAGCCATGTGGCACGAATTGCAGTTGAGACCATTGCCGACATTCGCAGGCAGCAGGCGCGCGGTCTCGTTGAGGAGCCGCTGTCCAAGCCGAATGGCATCGGCGTTCGGTTCCGCCGCAATGGTATTGTCCGCCGGAATTCGATAGTCGCCGATCCTCTTGCCGTTGGCATCCAGCACTGCGATCGCGTCCACGGCCGGCGCGTCAAGTGTCGGCTCGTGCAGGAACGCGAATGCTCCTGCTGTCGCAGCGACCGCCACGATGGCAGCTCCGGTCAGTGTAAGGGAGCGCTTGTTCATTTTTGTTCTCCCGGCACGTAGTGTTTCGGTTTGCGCTCAATCTCGTGGCGCATACGCGAGATGTCGGCTTCACTGATCTCGCTGCCGTGATTGCCCCAGCCGTTGCGGATAAAGTTCAGGACGTCGGCGACCTCGCGGTTGGTGAGGCTGGCGAAGCCCGGCATGGTGAAGGCCATTGTGTCGTGCGGGGTCTTCGGCATCCGCCCTCCGGCGAGCGTCACCTGAATGAGCGAGCTCGGATCGTCGGCGAACACCATCGAATTTCCGGCGAGCGCCGGATAGATGCGTGGCGCCCCCTTGCCGTCCATACGGTGACAGATCGCGCA
This sequence comes from Ancylobacter sp. G4_0304, assembly GCF_047501495.1. NCBI lineage: Bacteria > Pseudomonadati > Pseudomonadota > Alphaproteobacteria > Hyphomicrobiales > Xanthobacteraceae > Ancylobacter > Ancylobacter sp. G4_0304. The sequence continues at coordinate 45,849 of NZ_JAZDRM010000034.1, forward strand.
GTGCTCGACATAGGAGGTGGCGCCCGGTGCGCTGTAGTCGCCGGCCTTGAGCGCCGCGGTGGTGATATCCTCTTTCGGCTGCCATGTCGGACTGCGGCCGTCGCGAGCTTTCAGGGATTTCAGATAGGTCGCGATCGCCGTGAGGTCTTCGTTCGACAGATGCTGGGTCGAATGCTCGACGACATCCGACATTGAGCCGAAGGCGGCGGTCTTGTCGTTGCGTCCGGTCTTCAGGAAGTCGACGATTTCGGCGGTCGTCCATGTCGAGAGGCCGGTGTCCTCGCCGCGCAGGTTCTTCGCGTACCAACCCTCAAGAACCGAGCCCGACAGGAAGCGGCTGTTGGCGCCGTCGGCAAGCGCCGTCTCCTGAAACGCGATGCCGCGCGGCGTATGACAGGCGCCGCAATGGGCGAGCCCCTCGACCAGATAGGCCCCACGCTCAAGCTGCGCATCCGTGACCGTGGTGGTGAAGTGGCGGGGCTGGGCGAAAGCGAGCTGCCAGTAAGCGAGCGGCCAGCGCATGCTGAGCGGCCACGGCATGGTCGTTGGCTGGTTGTCCTGCCGAACGGCCGGGACGCTCGACATGAAGTAGGCGTAGAGTGCCTTGATGTCGTCGTCGCGGACGACGGCATAGGAGACATAGGGCATGGCCGGGTAGAGATGCGTGCCGTCCGGTCGGACACCCTTGCGCACGGCCCGCTCGAAATCTCCATAGCTGTAGCCGCCGATCCCCGTGTCCTTTTCCGGGGTGATATTCGTGGAATAGATCGTGCCCATCGGTGTCTGCATGCCGAGCCCTCCAGCGAAGGGCTTGCCGCCGGGGGCGGTGTGGCAGGCGATGCAATCGCCGGCATGGGCGAGATATTCGCCCTGCCGGATCAGGGTCGCATCCGTACTATCGACGGACGCTTCGGTCTTCGGCTTGAACCAATACGGCGTCGAGATGGCGATGGCGTAGGACAGACCAAGCCCGCATACGCCGGCAAATGCGAGTTTGAGCAACAGTTTCACGACACGTTCCATGACTTTCTTTAATTATGTAAATATCCTAACTTTCCTCCATCCCGCTTTGATTTCAATCAATGAGAACGGGGACGCTTCAGCACCTAAGCGAAGGGGCGCAGGCGTCGAATGAGATCGCGCGCGGTCACGGACCCGACCGACCGGGTGCCGCTGTATTCGCGCCCACTCTCGGTCTGGACCACGAAGAGCGTCGGCGGCCCGTCGGCGCGCAGGTATCTGAGGAGCTCGCGGCTCGTCTGATCCATCCGGGTGACGTCGACCTTGATCAGCGCGATCCGTTGCATCGCGTGCTGGACACCGGGATCGGGCAGGATTTTCTGATCGATCGTCTTGCAGACGGCGCACCATTCCGCTCCGATGTCGACAAGTGCCGCCTGGTAGTGCGGCGACAGCCGCGCCAGGGTCTCGTGATACTCGCGCAGGTTCGTGACGAGCGAAGGTGCGGCGGTCGCGTCGGCAGACAGAGCGCAGGCTGCCGCCATCGAGAGCGCGCCGACGAGGATCTGCCGCCGCGTTGCAGCGCCCTCAAGCTGTCGTGAGACCTTCTGGCGGCTCGCTGGTTTAGAAGCGCGGTCGCGGACCGCAAAGTATGTCCATTTCGTATGAGGCATGCAGGGTTCTCCGTTGTCGATGGCAACGGGAAGCGCCGGCCTTAAGGCAGGCTTAAGGTGGGGCTGGAGTTTCGGCCTTCTGAACTGAACGAATTCAGAAGGTTGAGAGACAATTGACGAACACCATGTTTATCGGCCCGATGGGCCGACGCGCGTTCATGCTCGGTGCCAGCGCCTTTATTTTGGCCGGCTGCGTTTCGACCGGCCAAACCGTTCCGACGATGACGCCTGTCGCTGAGATCGAGCCGGAACCTGTGGTCCCGCTCATGTACGCGGCGCTGCCGAACGAGCAATTTCCGATCCCCGAAGTCGATGTCTCCAAGGTCGACCAGAAATGGTGGCGAACCGAAGTCGACTATCCGACCGGCGAAAAGGTAGGGACGGTCGTCGTCGATACACCAAACCGTTATCTGTATCATGTCAGATCGAACGGTCGGGCGACCCGGTATGGCGTGGGCGTCGGACGTGATGGGTTCGCCTGGGCCGGTCAGGGGCACATCGCATACAAGCGCGAATGGCCTCGTTGGCGTCCGCCCAACGAAATGGTCGCGCGCCAGCCTGAACTCGAGCCGTATAGCATCGACAATGGCGGCATGCCTCCCGGCTTGAACAACCCGCTCGGCTCCCGGGCGCTTTATATTCATGAAGGAAACCGCGATACGATCTATCGCATCCATGGCACTCCTGAATTCTCAACCATCGGGAAGTCGGTGTCCTCTGGTTGCATCCGCATGCTCAATCAGGATGTCATTCATCTCGCCGACAACGTCCGCGACGGCAGCGCTATTGTGGTCATCCCCGATCCCTCGATGTCGCATTTGCTGGTTGGATAGCTGGGGTCAGATGCCGAACGAAGTCGTCAGCTATGAAGTCGAGATGCGTGGCTATGTGCTACACGCGAGCTACTTCGGGCCTCGGGATCGATCGGCGTTGCTGCTGCACGGCGGCGGTAACACGGCCTCCGCAGACATATTCCCGCTTCGCGTCGATCTCGCCGAGCGCGGTATTGGTACGCTGGCATTGGATCATCGGGGCCATGGACTGACCGGCGGCGATGTACAGAAGAGTTCGCTGGCGCTGAGGGTCGACGAAGCGCGAGCAGCGATCGAGGCGGTCCGGCCGCGCAATCTGCTCGGTGCGGTTTCCATGAGCATGGGAGGCTATGTCGCTGTCAGGTTGTCGCAAACCGTCTCGCTGAACGCCCTGGTCATGATCGCGCCGGCGATGTACGTCGGCCAGGCGTTTACGGTGCCCTTTGGCCCGGCGTTTTCGGCCATCATCCGGCGCTACGAGAGCTGGCGCGACAGCGATGCCTTTGACATCCTGAGACGTTTCGGTGGGCGGGTGCTGATCGTTGCGGGCGAAGAGGATCGAACGATCCCGGCCGGCGTGATCGAGGCTTGCGCGGACGCAATGCCTTCCGATTGCTCCGCCGTGATCTCGCTACCCGGCGTCGATCACTTCGTGATGAGCCGCCTGCGCGCGGGCCCGGCCGATCGTCTGGCCGGAATCCTGGATCGGATGGCTGCGGCCCTTCTGGGAGATGATCAGGGGTGTGCCTCCGCAATATCCGCTCCGGGCCGTGCGGAAGCCTGAGCGGCGACGCGAAGCTCGGCATGCTCCGCCCCGATCGCCGGCAACGGAAGGGCATCGTGCCTTGCCTTTTCCGCGACGAGATCGATCAGCGCAGACATGCCGGAATGCCCCACGCCTTCCTCGATCGCGCTGTCATGCGCGCGAAGATGGCGGATTTCCCAATGCCCGAACGATCGGATCAGCAGGTCCTGCGTATAGAGATGATCGGCGTGCGGCGGGCCGCCGGTGCCATAGCCGAGCTGTTCGACGCGATAGCCCTGCATGATCAGGAGCCCGCCCGGCCTCAGGCAGGTGTGGAAGCCTTCGAACATGATCCGGCGCAGCTCGGGCGGAGCGAACTGCACGAAGATCGCGACGACGAGATCGTAGGCCTCGGGCTCCCACTCCCATTCGGCGAGATCGGCAAGCACGGTCTCCAGGGTGACGCCGCGCCGGCGGGCGAGCTCGCGCGCCTTGGCAAGGCCGACCGTCGAGGCGTCGATCGACACGACGTCGAGGCCGCGCTCGGCGAGCCAGACGCCGTTACGGCCCTCTCCATCGGCCACTGCGAGCGCCTTCATGCCTGGCTCAAGCCGGAAGGCTTGCGAGGCAAGAAAGGCGTTCGGCTCAGTCCCGAACAGATAGTCTTCACCTTCAAATCTACGATCCCAATCGTTCTCCATGGCAGTCGTCCCAGTGGCTTGAAAGGCTTCCGGCTCGAGGAGACAGAAGCCTGTTTTTGTTAGGCAGGCATATTGTCGGTATGGCTAGATCACGACAACCTTCGAACCCGTCGGAACCCGGCGATAGAGGTCGATGACATCCTGGTTCATCATGCGGATGCAGCCGGAGGAAACGGCATGGCCGATCGTTTCCGGCTGGTTGGTGCCGTGAATGCGGAACAGGGTGTCCTTGCCGTTCTTGAAGAGATAGAGCGCACGGGCGCCCAACGGATTGTTGGCTCCGCCCTCCATGCCTCCGGACCATTGGGCGTATTTTTCCGGCTCGCGCCTGATCATGTCCGGTGTGGGCGTCCACTTCGGCCATTCCTGCTTCCAGGCGATATTGGCGGTGCCCGTGAATTCCATTCCCTCGCGGCCGACGCCGACGCCATAACGCATCGCCTTTCCGCCCTCCTGAACGAGATAGACGAAGCGGTTTTTCGTATCGACCACGATGGTGCCCGGCCGCTCGCTTGTGCGGTAGTCCACCTGCTGCCGGAGGTTCTTCGGATTGACGCGAGATGTGTCGATCGCCGCGACCGGAAACCTTTCATTGGTCTGGGCGGCGTAGCTGGCGACTGTCGCGGGCCGATTGCGGTCAAGCGGCTGCGTGACGGCGGTTGTCGGCATCGTCGCCGTGGTGCAGCCGGCGGCGACCAGGCTGAACAGGAAGGCGGAAAACAATCCGCTCTTTTTTGATAGACTCATTTCGATTCACGCATCGTTGTCCGCGCTCCGGTCAGGGAATGCGGATGGTTCAGGTTCGGGGTTAAGGGAACGGGCCGCCCGCCATCGGATCGGGCAGGCAGGCATCATGTCGAGCCTCCAAGCCTCTCGATGGCGGCATTGAGCGCCTCGCGCGAGATCTCGCCCATGTGCATGGAGGCGAGTGTCCCGTCGGCTCTGAGGAACAGGGTGATGGGAAGTCCCATGCTTCCGTAGTGGCGGGGGATCTGCATCGACTGGTCGAGCAGGACGCGATCGAGCTTGAGGTTGTTGATTTCCGCGAAGAACTGACCCTGGATTTCCACTGAGAATTGACCCGGGCTGATGGTGGTCGGCGGTCAGGTGGCGGTCAAGTTTCGTGGCTTCTCCCTGGTGGGTTTGGGTGGCTTTGCCGA
>NZ_JAZDRM010000035.1:0-50057 GCF_047501495.1 Ancylobacter sp. G4_0304
GTGGTGGCGCCGCGCTTGGGGGCGGCGCGCTCGGGGCCGATCCGGCGCTCGCCGCGCGCCCGCTGGTGGAGGCGATCCGCTATATCGGCGAATGGTCGATCCGCCTCCTGCTGGTCACGCTCGCCATCACACCGGCGCGGCGGCTGTTCAACTGGCCGCGCCTCCTCGCCGCGCGCCGCACGCTCGGCCTCGGCGCGGCGTTCTATGTGGTGCTGCATGTCGGCTTCTATGTCGCAGATATCGGCGATCTCGGCATGGTGGTACGCGAGATCGTGCTGCGCATCTATCTCACCATTGGTTTCGTCGCCCTGATCGGCCTATTGGTGCTGTCCGCCACTTCGTGGGACGGGGCGGTGCAGCGGCTGGGTTCCGCGCGCTGGAACCAGATCCACATGCTGGTCTACCCGATCACCGCGCTCGGCCTGCTGCACTTCTACATGCAGCAGAAGCTCGACGTGACCGAGCCGACGCTGATGACCGGCCTGTTCCTGTGGCTGATCTACTGGCGGATCGCGCAACGGTTCCAACACGGAACCGGGCTGGTGGCGATGGTGGTCGTGGCGGTCGCCTCGGGGACGTCCACCGCGCTGGTCGAGGCCGGCTGGTATCTCGCCGCCACCGGCATCGACCCGTGGCGGGTGCTGAACGCCAACCTCGCCTTCTCCTATTCGATCCGCCCGGCCTGGTGGGTGTTCGGCACCGGTATCGCCATCGCGCTCGCCAGCGAGATCCTGCTCCGGCTGCGCCCGCTGCCCGCTCGCCGCGCCGGCCGGGCTCAGAGCACCAGCCGGGCCAGTTCGTCGGCCGCCTGAGCGGGGCTGAGCGCGCGCCAGCCTTCAAGCTGGTGGCGGAACCAGGTGTCCTGCCGCTTGGCGTAGCGGCGAGTGTCGGTGATGCCGCCCTCTATTGCCTCCTCCAGCGTCACCTCGCCGGCCAGATGCCGGCGCAGCCACGGCACGCCATGCGCCTTCAGAATGGTGCGGTCGGCCGGCAAGCCGCGCGCGTCAAGCGCCCGCACTTCGTCGAGCGCCCCCGCCTCGATCATCAGGTGGAAGCGGCGACCGATGGCGGCGCGCAACGCGGTGCGGTCGGTGGCGAGAAATAGGCAGAGCGCATCGCCCGCCGCCAGCACCGGGGCCGAGCCCTCGTCCTCCTGCCAGCGCGCCAGCGGCCGGCCGGTGGCCTCGAACACTTCGAGCGCCCGCATCAGGCGCTGCGTGTCGGAGGGGCGCAGCCGCGCGGCGGTCTCGGGATCGACGGCGCTCAGGCGCTCATGCAGCGCGGCGGCGTCGAGGCCGCTGGTCCGCACCCGCTCGCGCACCTCCTCGGGGATCGCCGGCACCCGCGCCAACCCCTGCGTCAGCGCCTTGAAATACAGCCCGGTACCGCCGATGAAGATCGGCAGCCGCCCGGCCGCCTCGGCCTCTCCCAGCGCGCGGCGCGCGTCCTCCACCCAGTGCGCCACGGAATACTCGTCCGCCCCGTCGACATGGCCGTAGAGCGCATGCGGCGCGCGGGCCTCCTCCTCCGCGCTCGGCCGTGCGGAGAGCACGCGCAGGTCGCGATAGACCTGCATGGAGTCGGCATTGATCACCACCCCGCCAATGCGTTCGGCGAGCGCCAGCGCCAGCGCCGACTTGCCGCTCGCGGTTGGCCCTGCGATAAGCACCGCGCGCGGGCGGGAGGTCCTGTTCACGCGAAATCCGTCCTTGCCTGTTCCAGCCCGCCCGCCTTGCGCGGCGCAGCCGCCCGAGCCTTACCATGTCGCACAAGACTTCCCACGTCGCCGTCCTGATTTCCAACCCGGCGCGGCCGGTGATCAGCCCGGAACTGGTCGCCGCGATCCGCGCGCTGCTGCCGGGCGCGGGCGAGGTCCGCACGCTGGACGAGGGCATCGCCGCCGAGATCGGCTTCGACGGTGGCGCCAATATCGAGGTGCTGCGGGCGATGGTGGCGCATCTGCCGCTCGACATCGCGCTGCTGCCGGCCACGGGGCGCCGCAAGAAGCTGTTTCTCGCCGACATGGACTCCACCATGATCGGGCAGGAATGCATCGACGAGCTGGCGGACCATGCCGGCATGAAGGCGCATGTCTCCGCCATCACCGAGCGGGCCATGCGCGGGGAGATCGCGTTCGAGCCGGCGCTGCGCGAGCGCGTGGCGCTGCTCAAGGGCCTGCCCCTCTCCGTGGTTGACGCGGTGATAGCCGAGCGCATCCGCCTCACCCCCGGCGGCACGGAACTGGTGCGCACCATGCGGGCGAACGGCGCGCGCACGCTGCTGGTCTCCGGCGGCTTCACGCTCTTCACCAGCCGGGTGGCGGCGACGATCGGCTTCGACGCCCACCGCGCCAATGTGCTGGTGACCGAGGGCGAGCGTTTCTCCGGCCAGGTCGAGGAGCCGATCCTCGGCCGCGAGGCCAAGCTCGCGGCGCTGGAAGAGCTGCGGGCGGAACTCGGGCTCTCGGAAGACGAGACGCTGGCTGTAGGCGACGGCGCCAACGACCTCGCCATGATCGGGGCGGCGGGATTGGGCGTCGCCTATCACGCCAAGCCGCAGGTTGCCGCGAGCGCGCAGGTGCGCATCGACCATGGCGACCTCACCGCCCTGCTCTACCTTCAGGGCTATTCGCGCGCGGACTTCGTCACCGCCTGAGCGCGCACGGCAACATCCGGCTGGCGCCTTACGGCGCGAGCGGGGGCGCCATGATCGGGCTGCGCAGCACATCGACGGGAATGTCGATCGGCGGCGGCAGCGCGGGCGCGGCCTGAGGCGCGGCTTGCGCGCCGCCATAGGGGGCTCCCGCACCACGATCGGTCGTGGGCGGCTGGAGCGACATGGGCGGTGGCAGCGGCGAGGAACGCACCTCGCCCGCGCGCAGCGGCGCAGGCCGGGGCGCGACATCGCGCGGGCGCATGGTGAAGGGTGTCGGGGCCGGCTTCGGCACCGGTACAGCAACTGTGGGAGCCGTGGCAGGCGCCGGCTGGGCAGGCGCCGATTGGGCAGGCGTCTGCTGCACCGGCGGCTGCTGCACGGGAGGCTGGCGGCGAAATTCCTCCTCCAGCCGGCGGGTCTCGCGCTCGAGCGCCCGCATGTTGATCGCCGCGCTCAGGCCGGTCACGTCGACCCGGCGCGCGGGCGCGTCGAGCGGGCCGCGCCAGACCAGCGCCGCGGCCGGCATCGCGGCCTGCGGACCGGCCGCCGGGTCCTCCATCTCCAGCGTCGCCTCGAAGGCAAGCTGAGGCAGGTCGAGCGCGCCGGAAAGCGCGAAGCGCCGCGTGCCTTCGGAGAACCGGGCAGAGCCGGAACGCACCACGCCGCCGACCAGCCCGAGCGCGCTCTCGCCCTGCGCCAGCTTCAGCGGACCGCGCGCCAGCCCTTCCTCCAGCACGGCGGTGATACGGGCTTCGTCCGGCGGCAGGCCGGCCTCGGTGGCGCGCATCGCATAGGCCAGCGCCTCGGGATCGGCGCCGGCGATTTCCAGCCCGCTCACAGTGAGGCTACCCTGACCCGACAGCGCGGCGGCGATGGCGCGCGGCGAGCGCCCGGCGCCGGAGGCGTCGAGATTGACCGTCGTCCGCCCGCTCACCCCCGGCCGCGCCGCGCCGGCCGCGCGCGCGAGCTGCGCGATGTCGGCATCGTTCAGCGCCAGATGGCCGTCGATCTGGGCGAGTTCGCCGCGCCGGCGCAGGTCGAAGCGTCCGGCAAGACGCCCACCGGCCAGCGAGCCGGTGATTTCCTCGATAGTGGCGGCGCCGTCGGAGAGGCGCAGGCGCAGCTTCGCGCCATCGATGGCGAGGCCCGCTGGCAGGTCGAGAGTGGCGACCTCCAGCCGCACCGTCGCGCTAAGCGCCGCCAGCGGGGCGCGGCCGAAGACGCCATCGGGCCATCCAGCGCCTGAACCCGGCGCCGGGGTGCCCGAGACCAGTGCCAGCGCGGTCGGCAGGCTCCAGCGATCGAGGCTCAGCTCGGCGTCGATCGGCTGCGCCTCGCCCGGCAGATAGGCGGCGCGGCCGTCGATCTTCTGCCCGCCCACCGTGCCGGTCAGCCCCTCGACCCGCCAGCTCGCGCCATCGCGGCCGAGCGCGCCCTGAAGGCTCGCCGGCAGGCTGGCGATGCCGCCCTGCGCCAGCGCGGGAAACAGCCGCGACAGGTCGGCGCCGTCGAGCTTTAGGGAAACATCGGGCTGGAGCCGTCCCACCTCGTCGAAGGAAAAACCGCCGCGCGCGGTCAACTCGGCACCCGCGAACAGCAATTCGCCCTCGAACTGGCGGTTCAGCGTCGCATCGAGCCGGGCCGGGCCGAGCTTCGGGCGCAGCGCGGTGAGGCCGAGCCGCGCGAGCAACGCACTGCCATCATCGATATTGAGCCCGACCGTGCCGGAAAGCTCGCGCCCTCCCCCGAATGTCGCGGTGGCTGACCCTTCGATCATGCCGAGCCGGCCGCGCGCATCGAGATCGAGCACGCCCTTGTCGGCGGAAAGCGTCAGCCCGACATCGACCGGCGCCAGAGTGGGGCCGAGCCGGGCCACCAGTTCCTCGATTCGCGCCAGACCGAAGGTGCGCGCCAGCGCCGGCAATCCGTCGGCCTTCGTGCCGGCGAGGCGCGCCTCGAAGCGCCCATCCGCACTGGCGGCATGGCCGGCCTCGGGCGAGACCAGGAGCCCGGAGCCGGTGACGTCGAGCCCCCCGAAATCGTCGAGCGCGAGGCGCTGGATCGAGAGCCCTTCCGGCGCGGTGGCGAGTGCGAGGTCGATCTGGCCGGCATCGACGCCCGCGAGACGCACGCGGCGACCCTTGAAACCGAGCGCGACATCGAGCTTTTCGCCGCTCATGGCCAGCAGGCGGCGCACCGGGACCAGCAGCGGGTCGAGGTCGACGCCCTCGGCCGCGAGCGTCGCCTCCACCTTGCCCCGCTCGCCGGGCGGGAAGGCATAGGCACCGCCGCCGGTCAGCGTCATGGTGCCGACGGAGAGGGTCGCCGCGTCGAACGCCACGCGCTCGGGCCCGATGGCGATGCCGCCGGTCAGCCGCGCCGATCCGGCGGGCAAACCGGCCAGAAGTGCCGGCGCTTCCGGCGCGGCCCAGGCGGCGAAGGCGGCGAGGTCCTCGGCGGTGAGGTCGACCGTCCCGGCGAACAATTCGTCGCCCGCCCGCGTGCCGCGCGTGCCCGGCAGCGCGCCGGCGAGCTTGATGCCGGCGCGACCCGGCAGCCGGGCTTCCAGCGCGCGGGCGCTCCAGCCCTCCGCGCTCCAGTCCAGCCCGGCCTTGACCTCGCGCATCGCTGCGCCCGCGAGCAGCACGGTATCGCTGGAAAAATCCAGCGTGCCCGTGGCGGCGACGCGCGACAGCGGCGCGAGGGTGGCGGCCACCGCGTTGAGCGCGGCCAGCGGGGCGGCATTGCCGGTCGCGGCGGAAAGATCGAGCTGGCGCGCGGCCAATGCCAGTTCCAGCCGCGAGCCGGCGCCGAGCTCCAGCGGCCGTATGAGCCGGGCCTTGCCGTTGAGCTCAACCGGGCGTTCACTGGCGCCAAGGCGCAGGGCCAGCTCGCGCGCCTCCACCAGCTCGGGCGTGGCCGCCACCGTGGCGGACAGGCTCCAGCCGGCGGCGGGCGTGCCGGCGACGCCGCGCAGCGCCGGCGCCTCGCGCGGCTGCAGGGAGAGCGAGGCCTTGCCTTCGAAGGAGGGCGCGGGACCGGCGATGCGCAGCACGCCGTCGACGTCGAACGACATCGGGGTGTCGAGCGACTGCACGGTAGCGCGCAGCCTGGTGCTGCCGTCGGTCTCCAGCCCCGCCATGGCGAGCCGCAACCGGCGCTGGGCACCGCCACTGCCAATCTCACCCTCCAGCTTGAGCGGGCCGCGCAGGCTGCCGAGATCGCCGGTCAGATCGGCCCCCGCGACGCGCAGCGTGTGCCCGCTCGCCCGGTCGCGCAGCTCCAGCGCGCCATCTTCGATGACCAGCGCTGCGATGGAGAAAGCGGCAGCGTCACGGCCGGCGGCGAGCCGGCGAAGATCGTCGAGGTCGAGGCTCAGGGCTGGCCGCGCCAGCGTCAGCCGCTCGGCGACGAAGCGTCCGCGCATGAGTTCGCCAAGCGAGAAATCGCCGCGCAATTCGCCGACCGAGAGCTGCGTCGCCGCGCCCGGCGCCCCGACCGAGACCTGTTGCAGCAGCAGCTTGGGCGCGGGCAGCAGCTGGACGTCGATCGCCCCGCCGATCGTCACCGGCACGCCGATCCGCGCGCTCGCCTGCTCCTCGATCACCGAACGGAACTGCGTCCAATCGATGAGGAACGGCGCCGCGAAGGCGGCGGCGATCGCCAGGATCACGACGCTTGCGATCGTGAGCAGAAAGTTCTGCACGCCTGTCCTCCGGGGTCGTCCGGCACTCACGCTCGACCCGCCGGCACGGGAGATGCCGGCGGACCTCTCTTCCCTAGATCATAAACCGACTTTGCGTGCAAAAACGTCGCCGCGCGCCGTGCGGCGGACGGTTCAGGTCAGGGCAGGATCTTGCCGGGATTGAAGATGCCCTTCGGGTCCAGCGCCGCCTTGATGGCGCGCATGGCGTCCAGCGCGGCGGTGCCGTGCTCGGCCTCCATATATTTGCGCTTGCCCTGCCCGACGCCATGCTCACCGGTGGCGGTGCCGCCCATCGCCAGCGCGCGCTTGACCATGCGCGACATGAAATCCTTCACCCGGGCGATGTCCTGCGGGTCTTCCATGTCGACCAGCGTCACCGTGTGGAAATTGCCGTCGCCGACATGGCCGACGATCGGGGCGATCAGGCCCATTTCCTCGATGTCGCGCTTGGTCTCGTCGACGCATTCGGCGAGGCGCGAGATCGGCACGCAGACATCGGTGGCGATGGCGCGCGCGCCGGGGCGCAGCGGCAGGCTGGCCCAATAGGCATCATGGCGCGCCTGCCACAGCTTCGAGCGCTCCTCGGGCCGGGTCGCCCAGACGAAGGGGCCGCCGCCATATTCCGCGGCAATCTCGCCGAAGCGCGCCGCCTGTTCGGCAACCCCGGCCTCGGTGCCGTGGAACTCCACGAACAGCGTCGGCTGCTCGGCAAGGTCGAGCTTGGAATAGGCATTGCAGGCCTTCACCTGCACCTCGTCCAGCAATTCAATGCGCGCCACCGGCAGGCCGGACTGGATGGTGAGGATCACCGCGTCGCAGGCCGAGCGGATGGTGGGGAAGGCGCAGACGCCCGCCGAGATCGCCTCTGGAATGCCCGACAGCTTGAGCGTCAGCTCGGTGATGATGCCGAGCGTGCCCTCGGCGCCGACGAACAGGCGGGTGAGGTCATAGCCCGAGGACGACTTGCGGGCGCGCGAGCCGGTGGAGATGACCTCGCCATTGGCGAGCACCACGGTCATGGCGATCACATTGTCCTTCATCGTGCCGTAGCGCACCGCATTGGTGCCGGAAGCACGGGTCGACGCCATGCCGCCGAGCGAGGCGTCGGCGCCGGGGTCGATGGGAAAGAACAGGCCGGCATCGCGCAGGTGCTCGTTGAGCTGCTTGCGGGTCACGCCGGGCTCGATCACGCAGTCGAGGTCCTCGGTGTTCACCGCCAGCACGCGGTTCATCCGCGACAGGTCGATGGAGATGCCGCCCTCGGGGGCGTTGATCTGGCCTTCCAGCGAGGAGCCGGTGCCGAAAGCGACCACCGGAACGCCATGTTCGGCGCAGGCGCGCACGGTGATTTGAACATCCTGCGTGCTCTCGGCGAACACCACCGCATCCGGCGCCTCGTTGGGCAGCCAGGTGACGCTGTTGGCATGCTGCTCGCGCACCGCGCGCCCGGTGACGAGCCGGTCGCCGAAATGCTTGGCCAGACTGGCGATTACTTGCGCGACCGCCTCGACCTCGCCACCCGTGCGTATCCGCTCCGCCACCTGTTCAGCCATGCCTTCCTCCTGCGCAAACCGGCCCGCCGCCGGGTGTTTGACGACCGCTTACACCTTATCGGACGGGCCGGCGAGACCGCTGTGCTGCCGACAAGGGCGATTCGGGGGCACAAAAACCCCGTTCTCGCAAGATTTTCGTCATTCAAAGGCCATCAGGCCAGGTGACGACTGCACGGAAAGTCGGCACAATGCTTTTCAATAAGGCAGCGCGGGTCTCGCGCTCATAAACGGCGGGAACGGTGTCATGTTGGACGGGATCGACTTCGAGCCCGTGTTTTTCGCCCCTTTCGTCTCGTCCGTCATGACGGTCGAGCCGACCTGGGTCGATTATAACGGGCAGCTCAATTCGGCTTATTATGGCCTTCTGTTCGACCGCGCGGTCGACGAGGCGGTGTTTCTGGTGGGCCTCGGCCCGCATCTGGAGGAGACGCGCAGCGCCTCCTTCTTCACGACCGAAGCCCATCAGCGCTTCATGCGCGAGCTGCGCGCCGGGCAGGAGGTGCGGGTCACGCTCCGCCTGATCAATTACGACGACCGGCGCATGCATCTGTTCCAGGAAATGCACCACGCCCGCGAGGGCTGGACCGCGGCCACCTGCGAGCAGATCGCCCAGCATATCGACATGCGCACGCGGCGCCCCTCGCCATTTCCGGACGAGGTGCTGGAGCGGCTGGCGCTGATGAAGGCCGCTCACGGCGCGCTACCGGTGCCCGACGGGCTCGGTCGCCCGGTGAACATGCCGATCAGGCTGTCCTGACCGGCTGAACGCTCCGCGACGACGGAGCCTCTGGCGCGCGCATGCGACAGGCGCGGGCCAGCCATGAACATGTCCCTCTTCTTGTGCAGCGCAAAAAGTCTATGTTTTCGCACATAGAAACGTCGCTCCATGTGCAGGAGACACCTTATGGCAACCGCTTTTTTTGCCCCGACCCATCTCGCCCCCACCTCGACCGCTCGCGCGGCCGCGCCCTCACGCGGTTTCTGGGGCCGCTTCCTCGACCGTGTGATCGCCGCGCGCTTCGCGGAAGTGGAGCGTGAAATGGCCCGCTATCAGCATCTCGGCTTCAACCCGGACTCGCCGGTGCTGAAGGACCTGTTCGGCGAGCAGAACCGCGCCGGCTGACCGACGGCTCAGCCCTTCGGACGCCCGGCATCGGCGCTGAGTTCCAGCGTGGTCCAGCCCTCGATGGTGCGTCGGCGCACGAGGTGAAGACCCTGCGCGCGATAGGCGGCAAGCGCCGCGTTCGCGTGCGAGGGCAGAAGCCCCGAGAGCACCAGCGTGCCGCCCGGCGCGAGCAGCGGGCGCAGGCCGCGCGCGATGCTCTTGAGCGGCGCCAGCAGGATATTCGCCAGGATCAGGTCATAGGGCCCGCGGGCGGCGAAATCGCTCGCGGACAGGCCCGGCGCGTGCAGGAACGTGATTTCCGGCGCGGCACGGTTGGCGCGCGCGTTCTCCCGCGCCGTCGCCACCGCCACCCGGTCGATATCGCTGGCGAGGATCGGGCGGTGGAACCGCCGCGCGGCCGCCATGGCCAGCACGCCGGTGCCGGTGCCGACATCGAGCGTGCGCGCCGGGCGCCGCCGCTTGCCGAACGCCGCGATGGCGGCGAGGCAGCCCTTGGTGGTGCCGTGATGGCCGGTGCCGAAGGCGAGCGCGGCTTCAATCTCGATGTCGATGCGGTTGGCCGTGAAGCGGCCGCGATCATGCGAGCCGTGCACCACGAACGGGCCGACCTCGACGGGGGCCAGCCCTTCCAGCGAGGCGGCGACCCAATCCTTCTTGTCGAGCGTCGAGAACACCGCTTCTTCCGCCGCCTGCGGCGAGACGAGGGCGATCAGCTCGCGAACGCCGTCTTCGTCCGGCGCCTCGGCGAAATAGATCTCGATCGCCCAGGCCGAGCCCTCGGCCCGGTTCTCGATCTCGAACGCGCTGGTGGCGACCTCGGCCGGATCGAAGGTCTCGCCGATGAACTCGGCGATGGAGAGCGCCTCGCTCTCGGCGACGCCGACACGCATGATATGCGTCGCGCCGTTCGGCGGCAGTCCTTCGAGCATGGCGGGGCCTCCGGCAACAGGATGCGCGCTGTGTACGCAAGCACGCGCGGAAAGGCCAGAGCGCTTCACAGCTCGAAGGGGCGGTCCATGATGTCGTCGAGGGAGTAGGGGTTGGTGTCGGGGAAGAGCGCGAGATCGAGTTCGGTCTCGCGGGCGGCTGCGATGCGCGCATCTTCATACGCATCGGCGAAAGCCTCTTCCTGCCGGGACTTCAACGACGGGTTCTTCAGGAGAAGGCGCCGGGCACGGTTGCGTTGTTCAGCAATCGTCAGGCTCCAGCTGCGGGTTCGTTTTTCGGGTTGGATATCCCATTTCAGCATGTGCATGAGCAGCACACGGTAGGCACTTTCCAGCTTGCTGAACTGCTCGTTGCCCAAGCTCTCGATCTCCTCGGCGAGATTTTCCCGGTCGAGCGCCTCGAATACCCCCTCGCGGATGCGCTTGGCCTGCTCCATCGCCCAGCCATGGAAATCGCGCTCATAGGCCGGCCCGGCCGCTCCGGGTGCCGCGCTCGATGGCCGGTGATGACGGTTCATGGCTCGCTCCCCGCTGGAGAAGAGGCTCGCCCCCTATGGGCGGATCAGCGCAACACAGATCGCGCCCAGCGGCAAGGCATATGGGGGCACCCGCGCCCGTCACGCCGCCTGGACGAAGCTGTCGACCACCTTTTTCTCGCCAGCCTTGTCGAACTGGACGGTGAGCTTGTTGCCCTCCACCGCCACCACCTCGCCATAGCCGAACTTCTGGTGGAACACCCGCGCGCCGAGCGGGAAGGCGGATGGCGCGCCGGTCGACTTGGCGATGAGCTCGCCCTCGATCACCCGGCCCGCCCCACGGGAGGTCGCCGGGTTGTAGCGCCCGGCATTTTCCGAAAAGCCGCCGAACTGGCCCTCGCGCTTGCTCTGTTGCGCGCGCTGCCAGCCGGGGGTGGAGTAGGAGGAGCCGAAGGTCTCGGCCTTGTCGAAGCGGCTGGGGCCGTAGCCATAGCGCCCGGCCTGCCCGCCGCCCCAGCCATGGCCGCCGCGCGATTCGGTCACCTCGACATGGGCTTCCGGCAACTCGTCGAGGAAACGGCTCGGCACGCTGGACTGCCACATGCCGTGAATGCGCCGGTTGGACGCGAAGAACACCTTGGCGCGGTGGCGGGCGCGGGTGACGCCGACATAGGCGAGGCGGCGCTCCTCCTCCAGCCCGGCGCGGCCCTGCTCGTCCAGCGCGCGCTGGTGCGGGAACAGGCCCTCTTCCCAGCCCGGCAGGAACACGGTCTCGAATTCCAGCCCCTTGGCGGAATGCAGTGTCATGATGTTGACCGCATCCTGCCCGGCGGCACCCTCGGCATCCATCACCAGCGAAATATGTTCGAGGAAGCCGATCAGGTTCTCGAACGGCTCCATGGAGCGCACGAGTTCCTTCAGGTTCTCCAGCCGGCCGGCGGCGTCCGCCGAACGGTCCTTCTGCCACATCTCGGTATAGCCGCTCTCGTCGAGCACGATCTCGGCGAGTTCGTGATGCGGCAGGCTCGCCATCTGCTGGCGCCAGCGATCGAAGGAGCCGACCAGATCGCGCAAGGTGAGCCGCACCTTCGGCTTCAGCTCCTCGCTGTTCACCAGATCGCGCGCGGCCTCGACCAGCGGCACGCCGGCCGCGCGGGCGTGGTCATGGATCTGGCGCAGCGCCGCGTCGCCCAGCCCGCGCTTGGGCACATTGACGATGCGCTCGAAGGCGAGGTCGTCGGCGGGCGAGGCGATGACGCGCAGATAGGCCAGCGCGTCGCGGATTTCCGCGCGCTCATAGAAGCGCGGACCGCCAATGACGCGGTAGTTCAGCCCGAGCGTGACGAAACGGTCTTCGAATTCGCGCATCTGGAACGAGGCGCGCACCAGGATCGCGACCTGCGAGAGCGCCTGTCCGCCCCGCTGCAAATCCTCGATCTCCTCGCCTATGGCGCGGGCCTCTTCCTGGCTGTCCCAGGCGCCGGTCACCGTGACCTTCTCACCGGGCTCGCCTTCCGAGAACAGGGTCTTGCCGAGCCGGCCCTCATTATGGGCGATCAGATGCGCGGCGGCGCCGAGAATGTGCCCGGTGGAGCGGTAGTTGCGCTCCAGCCGGATCACCGTGGCGCCGGGGAAGTCGCTCTCGAAGCGCAGGATGTTGTCGACCTCGGCGCCGCGCCAGCCATAGATCGACTGGTCGTCGTCGCCGACGCAGCACACATTGCGCGAGCCCTGCGCCAGCAGGCGCAGCCAGAGATACTGCGCCACATTCGTGTCCTGATACTCGTCGACCAGAATGTAGCGGAAGCGCGTGTGATATTCGGCGAGCACGTCCGGGTTCTCGCGCAGCAGCCGGATGCCCTCCAGCAGCAGGTCGCCGAAATCCACCGCGTTCAGCGCCTTGAGCCGGGCCTGATAGGCGGCATAGAGTTTTTGCCCACGCCCGTTCGCGAAGGCGGCGCCCTCGCCGGCCGAGACCTGCGAGGGCGTGAGGCCGCGATTCTTCCAGCCGTCGATGGTGTTGGCGAGCAGCCGCGCCGGCCAGCGCTTCTCGTCGATGTTCTCGGCCTGCAGGAGCTGCTTCAGCAGCCGGATCTGGTCATCGGTGTCGAGAATGGTGAAGCCGGATTTCAGCCCGACCAGCTCGGCGTGGCGGCGCAGCATGCGCACGCCGATGGAGTGGAAGGTGCCGAGCCACGGCATGCCCTCCACCTGCTCGCCGACGATCGAGCCGATGCGCTCCTTCATCTCGCGCGCGGCCTTGTTGGTGAAGGTCACCGCGAGAATCTGCGAGGGCCAGGCGAGGCCGAGCGACAGGATATGGGCGATGCGGGTGGTGAGCACGCGGGTCTTGCCGGTGCCGGCGCCGGCGAGCACCAGAACCGGGCCTTCCGTCGCCTCCACCGCCGCGCGCTGCTCGGGGTTCAGCCCGTCGAGATAGACGCCACGTCCCGTGCCGCCGCCCGGCGCGGCCATGGCGCGGGCGCGGGCCGCGATGCCGCCGGCCTTGGGCACGTAATCGGTCCCACCGCCGGAGGACGGCGCAGAGGGCGTCTCCCGCCCGGCGCGCGCCGGCAGGTCAAAGGGGATGTCGGACGCGTCGTCGCGCGGCGTTTGCTCAGGGTCGGCCACAGGCCCGCTCGGTTTCATCGGCTGATTCATTATGAGAACAAAATGGCATCGCCATGCCGATTTGGCGAGACCGGGCGGTTTTTGCACAGTCTGGCGGAAAAAGCGCCCCGTCAGGGCCGGCGCATCGGGACCGCACTCGGCGAGCCGGGTTCCGGCGGCTGGCCGAACCATTTGCGATGGATCTCCGCCATCCGGCCATCTTTCTTGAGCGCGGCAATGGCGAGATCGATGCGCTCGGTGAGCGGCGAGCCCTTGGGCAACATCACCGCATAGAGATCTTGGGTCGGCAGGCGCTCGATCACCGCGAGGTCGCGGCGCTTGAGCAATTGATAGATCAGCACCGGGAGGTCGCCGAAATAGGCGGCGATCTCGCCGGCCTGGAGCTGCCGCAACCCTTCATTGACGCCGGTGGAATAGCTGATCGCGCCGAAGCCGAAAGTGCGGGCATTCGCCTTCACCCATTCCTCATTGGTGGTGCCGGGCTCGACCCCGATGCTGCGCCCTTTCAGCTCGTGCAGGGAGCGGATGCCGGAACCGCGCATCACTACAACGCCCTGTGAGGTGCGGTAGAAGGGCTGCGAGAAATCGAAGCGGCTCGCCCGTTCCGGGGTCACGGTGATCGAGCAGATCGCCGCCTCGATCTGCCCCCGCTCCAGCGCCCCGAACAGATCGCGGAACGGCATGATGTCGAACTCGACCTTCATCCCCAGCCGGCGGCCGATCTCCATCATCAGGTCGATGTCGAATCCCGCGAGCCGGCCCTGCGGGTCCGTGAACTCCCACGGCTCGTTATTGACCACCGTCCCCACGCGCAGGACCCCGTCGGCCTGTCCAGCGGACGGAACCGCGCAGGCGAGCGCGAATGCGCCCGCAAGGAACAGGCGCCTCGATGTCGGGGTCATCGGGTCTCCGTACAAGGCAGCGATTGACGCGTGGTTCGTTCGCTCCGATGCTGGGCCAATCGCGTTCCCCCGTCCAGCCGGACTTCCATTATGACCTCAGGTATTTACCTCATGACGGCGCTCGCCGGCGCACTTTACGTGCTGCTGCCGGGCCCTGCCTTTCTGGCGCTTTTCTCGCTGTCCGCCTCGCGCGGACGAGGAGCGGGGGTGCGTTTCATCAGCGGGCATCTCATCGGCGATATTTTCTGGGGAACGCTGGCCTTCGCCGCGATCATCGGCGTCAACCAGCTCGGCCCCACCCTGTTCGACATGCTGGGAATCGGCTGCGGCCTCTATCTGTGCTGGCTCGGTTACAAGGCGGTGACGGCGCGCGAGGAGCATCTCGCCCCGGTCGGCGCCAGCCGGCCGCTGATGACCGGCGTGCTGTTCGGCCTCACCAATCCCAAGGCCTACCCGGTGTCGGTCGCCATGTTCACCGCGCTGACCGCGCAATACGCCACCAGCTTTTCCTGGGATGCCGCGCCGTACCTGCTCGCCTCGGCCATCGCCGGCTTCATCGCCGCCGACATCGTGCTGATCTGGGCGGCCGGGCTCGCGCCGGTGCGCCGGCTGTTCCAGCGCCACGGGCTGATCATCACCCGCATCACCGGGCTGATGTTCATCGCCTTCGGTGCCAAGTCGCTGGTCGACGCCGGCCGCGGCATCGCCGCGCGCAACTAGACCCTTTCCGCCTTGCCATATCGAGTGCCTGCCATGTTCGACGCGAAATTCCAGACCTTCGGCGATGCCAGTGCCCCCGCCCTCGGCGCCGCCCGGCTCAAGCTGCTGCGCGCCGAGCTGGAGCGGCGCGGGCTCGATGGCTTCATCGTGCCGCGCGCGGACGCCCACCAGAACGAATATGTGCCGCCCTGCGACGAGCGCCTCGCCTGGCTGACCGGCTTCACCGGCTCGGCCGGCGTCGCGCTGGTGCTGCGCGAGGAAGCCGCGCTGGTGGTCGATGGCCGCTACACGCTGCAGGCCGCGGCCCAGCTCGACCCCACGGCCTATAGCGTCGTGCCGCTCGCCGAGACCTCGCCCGAGCGCTGGCTGGAAACCCACCTGCCCGCCGGCGCGCATTTCGGCTACGACCCGTGGCTCGTCACCCTCGACGGGCTGGAGCGACTGCGCCGTGCGGTCTCCGGTGCCGGCGGGGTGCTGGTCGCGGTCGACGGCAATCCGATCGACGCGGTGTGGGCCGACCGCCCCGCCGCCCCGCAGGCCCCGGTGAGCCTGCGCGCGCCGGAACTCGCGGGCGCCACGGCGCAGGAGAAGCTGACGCGCCTGCAAAGCGCGCTGGCTGACGAAAAGCTCGACGCGCTGGTGATTTCCGACCCGCACGGCGTCGCCTGGACCTTCAACATTCGCGGCGGCGACGTCTCCTTCACGCCGCTGCCGCTGTCCTGGGCGCTGGTGCCGCGCGAGGGGCGCCCGACGCTGTTCGTCGACGGGCGCAAACTCTCCAACGCCACGCGCGACGGGCTCGCGCAGATCGCCGAGATCGCCGAGCCGATGCTGCTGGAGCGCGCGGTGGAACTCGCCGCGAGCGGGGGCGCAACTATCCGGCTCGACCAGGCCACCGCGCCGGCGCGGCTCGCCGCACGGATCGAGGCGGCCGGCGGCACGGTTTCCAAGGGTGCCAGTCCGGTCGCGCTGATGCAGGCCGCCAAGAACGCCGCCGAACTCGCCGGCATGCGCGCCGCCCATTTGCGCGACGGCGCGGCGTTGACGCGCTTCCTCGCCTGGTTCGACCGCGAGGCCCATGATGGCGGCCTCACCGAGATCGACTGCGTGTGCGCGCTGGAGAGCTTCCGCCGCGAGACCGGCCGGCTCAAGGACATCTCCTTCCCCACCATCGCCGGCGCCGGGCCGAATGGCGCGCTGCCGCATTACCGCGTGAGCGAGGCCAGCAACCGCCCGCTCAATCCCGGCGAATTGTTCGTCATCGATTCCGGCGCGCAATATGAGGACGGCACCACCGACGTCACCCGCACCCTCACCGTGGGCACGCCGAGCGACGAGATGCGCGACCGCTTCACCCGCGTGCTGAAGGGGCACATCGCGATCCAGCGCTCGGTGTTCCCGGCCGGCACCACCGGCGCGCAGCTCGACCCGTTTGCCCGCCGCTCGCTATGGGAGGCGGGGCTGGATTTCGACCACGGCACCGGCCATGGCGTCGGCGCTTATCTCTCGGTACATGAGGGGCCGGCGCGCATCTCCAAGCTCGGCACCGTGCCGCTCCAGCGCGGCATGGTGCTCTCCAACGAGCCCGGCTACTACAAGACCGGCGCGTACGGCATCCGGCTGGAAAACCTCGAAATCGTGGTCGACGGCCCGGCGATTGCGGGAGCCGAGCGCCCGCTGCTCAGCTTCGAGACCCTGACGCTGGCGCCCTTCGACCGGCGCGGGCTGGACCTCACCTTGCTTAACCCCGACGAGATCGCCTGGATCGACACCTATCATGCACGGGTGCGTGCCGAGATTGCGCCACTGCTGAATGAAGCCGATCGCAGCTGGCTGATCGAGGCGACGCGGCCGCTGTGAGGCCGCCTCGGGACGTCGCGCACGTCTTCGCACCGAGCGCCGCCCGCAGGCAGCGGCCGCATCAGATGATCGCGGAGCCATTTGCGCGACGGTTCGCGGGAACCATCGCGGATACACGGCGTTTACCTGGCAGTCCGACGACATCGGAAGCTGGGAGACCTTCAGATGACCACGATTCTTATCGTTATTCTTGTCCTGATTCTTATCGGCGCGCTGCCGAGCTGGGGCTATAGCCGCAGCTGGGGCTATGGCCCGAGCGGCATTGTCACCATCCTGCTGGTGATTCTGATCGTGATGATGTTGACCGGCCGCGTGTAATCGCGCCGGATATGAGGACCAAGGGCGCGGCGGCCGGCGACGGCCCCGCGCCTTTTTCTTGTCTCACGCCTGATCTTGAGAGCGCTCAGGCGCCTGCGAGCGCCAGCCACTCGTCTTCGGTCAGCACCGCGACGCCAAGCTCGCGCGCCTTGGCGAGCTTCGAGCCGGCATCCGCGCCCGCCACCACATAATCGGTCTTCTTCGACACCGAGCCCGCGACCTTGGCCCCTAACCGCTCGGCCATGGCCTTCGCCTCGTCGCGCGTCATCTTCTCCAGCGCCCCGGTGAACACCACGGTCTTGCCGGCCACCGCGCCGGAGGAGGCGATGATCTCCATCGGCTCCGGCGTGACCTCCTTGAGCAGCGCGGCCAGCGCGGCCTCGTTATTCGGCTCGACGAAGAAGTCGACCACCGCCTCGGCCACCACCGCGCCGATGCCTTCCACCGCGATCATCTCGCCCCAGGCTTCGTTGCCCTTGGGGTATTCCTCGCCCGGTGGCACGGCAGCGAGCGCGGCGTCGCGCAATGCCTCGATGGTGGGGTAATGGCGCATCAGCCGCTTGGCGTTGGTCTCGCCGACATGGCGTATGCCGAGGCCATAGAGCAGCCGGTTCACCGGCACCGCGCGCCGCGCCTCGATGGCGGCGAACAGGTTCTTTGCCGAGGTCTCGCCCCAGCCCTCGCGGTTCTTCAGCCTCGTCAGCGCGCCGGGTGCGGAATCGCGGCGCTCCAGCGTGAAGATGTCGGCCGGCTGCTTGATGAGCCCCGCCTCGAAGAACGCCTGCACCTGCTTTTCACCCAGCCCCTCGATGTCGAAGGCGTCACGTGAGACGAAATGGCGGATGCGCTCCACCGCCTGCGCCGGGCAGATCAGGCCGCCCGTGCAGCGGCGCACCGCCTCGCCTTCCTCGCGCACCGCATGCGAGCCGCAGGCCGGGCAGACGGTCGGGAATACATAGGGCTTGGCGTCGGCCGGCCGGCGCTCCAGCACCACGTCGACCACTTGCGGGATGACGTCGCCGGCGCGCTGGATTCGGACGAAATCGCCCTCGCGAATGTCGATGCCGCCGCGGATCGGCTCGCCATTGCCGCCGATACCCTTGATGTAGTCCTCATTATGCAGCGTGGCGTTGGACACCACGACGCCACCGACCGTGACCGGGGTGAGCTTGGCCACCGGGGTCAGCGCGCCGGTGCGCCCGACCTGGATCTCGATGCGCTCAAGCTGCGTCACCGCACGCTCGGCGGGGAATTTGTGGGCGATCGCCCAGCGCGGCGAGCGCGAGACGAAGCCGAGCCGCTGCTGCAAAGCGAGGCTGTCCACCTTGTAGACCACGCCGTCAATGTCGTAGCCGAGCTGCGAGCGCTGCGCCTCGATCCTGCGGTAATGGGCGAGCAGATCGTCGGCCGAGCGGCAGACCACGGTGAGCGGATTGGTCGGCAGGCCCCAGCGCGCGAAGGCGTCGATCACGCCGGACTGCGTGTCGGCGGGCAGCTCACCGCCCGAGACCTCGCCCCAGGCATAGGCGAAGAAGCGTAGCGGCCGGCTCGCGGTGATGCTGGGATCAAGCTGGCGCAGGCTGCCGGCAGCGGCGTTGCGCGGATTGGCGAAGAGTTGTTTGCCGGCTTCCTTTTGCCGCCCATTGAGCGCGGCGAAGTCGGCATGGCCCATATAGACCTCGCCGCGCACCTCGAATACGGCGGGAATCTCGAACATGTCCCGCCCCTTCAGGCGGGCGGGAATGTCCTTGATGGTGCGCACATTCGCGGTGACGTCCTCGCCCTCGAAACCGTCGCCGCGCGTGGCGGCCCGCACCAGTTCGCCGCCCTCATAGCGCAGCGAGCAGGACAGGCCGTCGATCTTCGGCTCGGCGGTGAGGGCGATCTCGGCGTCCGGCGCGAGGCCGAGAAAGCGCCGCACGCGAGCGACGAATTCCTCGACATCCTCGGCCGCGAAGGCATTGGAGAGCGACAGCATCGGCACGGCATGGCGGATCTTGCCGAATTTCGGCGAGGGCGCGGCGCCGACCTTGGCCGACAGGCTGTCGATGCCCTTCAGCTCGGGATATTCCGCCTCGATCGCCTCGTAGCGGCGGCGCAGCGCGTCGTACTCGGCATCCGAGACGCTCGGCGCGTCCTCCTGATAATAGCGCTTGTCATGGCCGGCGATCTCCTCGCCAAGGCGCTTGTGCTCGCTGGCGGCCGCGTCGGCGGTGAGCTTCTCGACCTCGGTCTGCGAATAGGTGTCGGCCATGGTCATCTCGCGGATTCGGCGCTTTTCAGCAGGCGCTCGGCGGCGGCGCGGGCCTCGCTGGAGACCTCGGCGCCCGAGAGCATGCGGGCGATCTCCTCGCGGCGGTGATCCTCGCTCAGCACCGAGACATGGGTCGCCACCCGGTCATGGTCGGCGACCATTTCCTTGGCGATGCGGAAATGATTCGCCGCGCGGGCGGCCACCTGCGGGGCATGGGTCACCGCCACCACCTGCACGCCGGCCCCGAGCCGCGCCAGCCGGCCGCCGATGGCATCCGCCACCGCGCCGCCGACCCCGGTGTCGATCTCGTCGAACACCAGCGTCGGCGCCGAGCCGCGATCCGCCAGCACCACTTTCAGCGCCAGCAGGAAACGCGCCAGCTCGCCGCCGGACGCCACCTTCATCATCGGACCGGGCCGCGTGCCGGGATTGGTGCGCACCCAGAATTCCACGCGGTCGAAGCCTTCCGCCTGGCCCTCGGCCTCGTCGCTCTGGATGTCGGTGATGAAGCGGGTGCGCTCCAGCTTCAGCGGCGGCAGCTCGGCGTTCACCGCCTCGTCCAGCGCGCTTGCCGCGGCGCGGCGGGCGGTGGAGAGCGCCTGCGCGGCGCGGCGATACTCGGCCTCGGCGGCGCTGGCGGCCTCCTCCAGAACCTTGAGGGTCTGCGCGCCATGGTCGAGCGCGTCGAGCTGGTCCGCGAAGCGCGTGGCGACCGCCGGCAGGTCGTCGACCGTGCAGCTATATTTGCGGGCCGCCGCGCGCAGCGCGAACAGCCGCTCCTCGATGCGCTCCAGCTCATGGGGATCGAAATCCGCCGCCGCCAGCGCCGCGTCGAGATGGCTGCGCGCCATCTCCAGCGCGTTCAGCGCGGCGTCGATCGCTTCCACCGCCGGGCGCACCAGCGCTTCCACCTCGCCGGCGCGGCGTTCCAGCCGGCGCACGGCGGCGGCGAGGCCGGGGATCGGCGAGGCCGAGCCGCCGACCGCCTCCTGCGCGTCGGCAAGGTCGGTCGCGATCTTCTCGAACCGCATCATGTCGGTGCGCCGCGCGGCCAGCAGTTCCTCCTCGCCGGCCTCCGGGGCCAGCGCGGTCAATTCGTCCACGGCGTGGCGGATATAGTCGGCCTCGCGCGCCGCCTCGTCGAGCCGCGCCCGCTCCTCGCCGGCCGCCTTGCGGGCCGCGCGCCAGCCGCGCCACAGCCCGGCCACCCGCTCGGCCTCAGGGCTCAGCCCGCCATAGGCGTCGAGCAGCGCGCGGTGCGAGGCCGGATCAACCAGCGCGCGGTCGTCGTGCTGGCCGTGGATCTCGACCAGATGCCGGCCGAGCGTGCGCAGCATCTGCGCACTGACCGACTGGTCGTTGACGAAGGCGCGGGTGCGCCCGTCGGCGTGCTGGACGCGGCGCAGCACCAGGGCGCCGTCATCCTCGATGCCGGCCTCGGCGAGGATGGCGCGCACCGGATGGTCGAGACCGAGGTCGAACTCCGCCGTCACCTGCCCCTGTGCCGCGCCCTGGCGCACCAGCGCGCCATCGCCGCGCCCGCCGAGCGCGAGAGTGAAGGCATCGAGGAGGATGGACTTGCCGGCCCCGGTCTCGCCGGTGAGCACGGTGAGGCCGGGCCGGAAGCCGAGGTCGAGCCGCTCGATGAGCACGATGTCCCTGATCGACAGGGCGGCCAGCATGCGTGACGCTCCAGAACCTGTTGGCGCGAAGGGCCCGCCGCCGGTGATTCCCCGTGCGATGAGCGGACCGCGACCCTGCTTCTAGCAGGTCGGGAGCGCGCGCGCACCGGCGTTCTTCTTCTGTTCGCACGGAACGGACGGGAAAATTCAGCGAGGAAAGAGGCGTCGACCGCCGCCGGCTCAGCCGAGGCCGAAGCCCTTGAACGCCTTGGCGATCCAGGACTGATCGTTCATCTGGGGCGAGACGCCGCGCGACTGCACCAGCTTGTAGGCGTCCTTGTACCACTGGCTGTCGGGGAAGTTATAGCCGAGCACCGCCGCCGAGGTCTGCGCCTCGCTGATCACGCCGAGGGCGAGATAGGCTTCCGCGAGACGGTACAGCGCTTCCTCGACATGGCGGGTGGTCTGGTAGCGGGTGACGACGACCTTGAAGCGGTTGATGGCGCCGGCATAGTTGCGCTGCTCCAGATAGTAGCGGCCGACCATCATTTCCTTGCCGGCGATCTGGTCGCGGGCAACCTCGATCTTCTTCTTCGCGCTCACCGCATATTCGGTGTCGGGATATTTGCGCACCACCTCTTCCAGCGCGTCGATCGCCTTGCGGGTGCGGTCCTGGTCGCGGGAAATGTCGGGAATCTGGTCGTAATAGGAGGCGCCGAGCAGATATTGCGCGTAGGCGGCGTCCGCCGAGCCGGGATGCAGCGCCAGATAGCGCTTGGCGGTCGCGATCGCCTCGTCATAGGAGCCGGTGGTGTAATTGACGTAGGCGATCATCAGCAGCGCCTTGCGCGCCCAGTCCGAATAGGGGTGCTGGCGATCCACGTCCTCGAAGCGCGCGATGGCCTCGACGTAATCTTCCTGGCGGATGAGGGTCAGACCCTCATTGTAGCGCTGCTCGGCCGGCACGTCCGGGATGTCGAACTCGTCCTTCGGCTCCGGGAACAGATTGGCGCAGCCGGCGATCGGCACCGCGACGATGACGGCGGCAAGCAGCCGGATCGCCAAAGCGCGCCGGATGGAGATCTGCCCCGCGCCGGCGCGGACGGTCCGAAGAAAACGCATCACAAGCTTCAATCCCGATCCGGGCGCTTCACGCCGGCAAAGTGCCGGCCGCGTCCGCCCCCGCAAAACCCTTTATGGCTGCTAAAGCCGCTTTCGGTCGGGATTATGGCGTTTGGCCCGCCCGCGGCAAGGGACATGTTGCAATGCGGCCCTGGCACTGGGTTTCGGTGCCGCCTGGCGCCTGGCCGAGGCTGTGGAACCGCGGCGATCAGAGTTCCGGCGCGTAGGCGGGAACCGCGACCGTGATCGCGCCGCTGACATCGCGCAGCGAGCGGCGCGAGGGCAGGCGGGCTTCGACGATCTCGTAGGCGGAGCGGTCGGACATCAGCGCCTCGACCACGGCGAAGTTCAGCTTGTGGCCGCCGCGATAGGAGCGGAAGCGGCCCATCAGCGGCAGACCGCTGATCGCAAGATCGCCCACCGCGTCCAGCGCCTTGTGGCGAACGAACTCGTCGGCATAGCGCAGGCCGGTCGTGTTCACGATGCCGTCCTCGGTCAGGCAGATCGTGTTGTCGGGCGAGGCGCCGAGCGCATATCCCGCCTGCCACAGCCGCTCGACATCGCTCACGAAGCCGAAGGTACGCGCCCGCGCCAGTTCCTTGCGGAACACGTCCGGCGACAGGGTCGCGGCGTAGCGCTGGCGGCCGATCGCGGCGTGGTCGAAATCGATCTCGACCTCAAGCCGGCAACCGTAGTCATAAGGGGAAAGCTCGCCGAAGCCGGTGGCGGTCTCGATGCGGACCGGCTTGAGAACCTTGAGATAGCGGCGGGCGCTGTCGGTCTCGACGATGCCGACCTCGTCCACGGCGGAAACGAAGCCCTCGGCGCTGCCGTCGAGGATCGGCACTTCCGGACCGTCGATCTCGACATGGGCGTTGTCGATGCCGAGGCCGGCAAAGCAGGCCAGAAGATGCTCGACGGTGGAGACGGCCGGGCCGGTTTCATCGCGCAGCACGGTGGCGAGATCGCCGCCACGGACGGCGGAGCGGCAGGCGCGGACGGACTGGGAACTGTCGGAACGGTAGAAGACGATGCCGGTGTCGGGATGGGCGGGAGCAATGGAGAGCCGCGCTTCCTTGCCCGAATGCACACCTACGCCCGAAAGCGTGATGGCGTCGCCGATCGTGGTCTGCCGTACAGCGTTCATTCCAGACCCAAGGAGCGGACGAAAAACGCCATCCGCTCTCCCCCAAATTTCCCACAAACCAACATAGTTCGCCGCCAGCTTTTGGGAGACGCGAATCTCCGCCGACGGCTTATCGTTGGCCTGCAAGATATCGACGGGGCACAGCGGTGCCAAATCACGCTTGCTTACCGTCTGTTACCGATCCATCGCTCTTGCAATAAACGAAAAAACCTAACAATTCCAAAACGTAGCACCCGGCTCTCGCGAACCGGGTGCTGCATTGCGTCAGGTGTCTGTTACAGAGCGGCGCGCGGCCGCCCGTTACCCTGCAGGGCCTGTATGCCAGCCTCAGCCCTGGCGGCGCAGGAAGGCCGGGATGTCGAGATGATCATCCTCGGCCGGGCGGGCCGCCATCGGACGGCCATGGGCGTCGAGCGGACGCTGGGCCGGGCGCTTGGCGAACTCGGACGGCTCGGGACGCATCTCGGCCAGCGGACGGGCTTCCGGCTGGGCGGGCGCCTGCGCGCGGCGCACCATCGGGCGCATCTCGGCCGGCGGGTCCTGCTCTTCCTCGTCGGCATGGCGGCCGAGGCCGACATTGGCGAGACGCTGCAGCAGGGTCATGCGCTTCTTTTCCGCGTGGTGATGGTCCGGCGCCTCGCCGCGCGCGGCGCGGATCTGGTTCTGGGCCGGCACCGGCAGCTCGTCCACGCGCGGCATGCGGGGCATGCGCGGCTCGGGGCGCTCGGCCTGCGGCGGGATGAAGGGCTCGTTGGCCTCGTCCTCATAGTCGTCATAGGCCGCCGGGGCCGGCTCCGGCTCGACATAGAGCGCGGGCTTGGGCGGCACGGCGCGGATGGTCACGTCGTCGATGGCGGCCGCCGGCATCGGGGCCGGTTCATAGGCCGGCTCGGCGCCATAGCCGCGGTCGGCCGGGGTGAAGGCGGGCTGGTAGCTCGGCTCCGGCGCGTAATGCGCAGCTTCCTCGGAAAGCGCGGAGGCGACCGAACGCAGGGCGGCGTCGCGGCGGGCTTCGACGGCGGCGCGGCCGGCGTTCGAGACCTTGCGGCCGCCGAGATCGGCGAGGTTGGAGAAGGAGTGCGGGATCTGCTCGGGAATCACCGCCGGGTCGATCCCGGTGGCGACGACCGACACGCGGATCAGCCCTTCCAGCGTCTCGTCGAAGGTGGCGCCGAGGATGATGTTGGCGTCCGGATCGACTTCCTCGCGGATGCGAGTTGCCGCCTCGTCCACCTCGAACAGGGTCAGGTCCTTGCCGCCGGTGATCGAGATCAGCAGGCCACGGGCGCCGCGCATCGACACCTCGTCGAGCAGCGGGTTGGCGATCGCCGCTTCCGCCGCGTGCAGCGCGCGCTTCTCGCCGGAGGCCTCGCCCGTGCCCATCATCGCCTTGCCCATCTCGCGCATCACGGCGCGGACGTCGGCGAAGTCGAGGTTGATCAGGCCTTCCTTCACCATCAGGTCGGTGATGCAGGCGACGCCCGAGTAGAGCACCTGGTCCGCCATCGCGAAGGCGTCGGCGAAGGTGGTCTTCTCGTTGGCGACCCGGAACAGGTTCTGGTTCGGGATGACGATGAGGGTGTCGACGCCCTTCTGCAGCTCGGCGATGCCCATCTCGCCGATGCGCATGCGGCGCTGGCCCTCGAAGTGGAAGGGCTTGGTGACCACGCCCACGGTGAGGATGCCGAGCTCGCGGGCCGCGCGGGCGATGACCGGGGCGGCGCCGGTGCCGGTGCCGCCGCCCATGCCGGCGGTGATGAACACCATGTGCGCGCCAGCGAGGTGGTCGCGAATCTCGTCGAGGGCTTCCTCGGCGGCGGCGCGGCCGACTTCCGGCTGCGAGCCGGCGCCCAGGCCCTCGGTGACGGCGACGCCCATCTGCACGATGCGCTCGGCCTTGGACAAGGTGAGTGCCTGCGCGTCGGTGTTGGCCACCACGAAATCCACGCCCGACAGGCCGGCGGTGATCATGTTGTTGACGGCGTTGCTGCCGGCACCGCCGACACCGAAAACGGTGATGCGGGGACGCAGTTCGCGGATGTCAGGAACCTGGAGGTTGATGGTCATTGCACTTGTCCCCTTACGCCGGCGGGCACGCGTCCCGTCTCGATCATCACTGTAGTGCCGGTTCCGCCGGCGCGGATTGGGTTGAACACGTCAGAAGGCCTCTCTCAGCCAGTGCCCGACGCGCGAAAAATAGCCATCGGCCTCGCCCTGCGAGGCCCTGCGGCGGCGCGCCTCGAAATGTTCGAGACCCGCCACCTGCGGATAGACGAGAAGCCCGGTCGCCACCGCGAACGACGCACCGCGCGCGGCCTCCGGCAGGCGCGAAATGCCGAGCGGGCGGCCGATGCGCACCTGCGGGCCCAGCACCTTGCCGACCAGCTCGGCATAGCCGGTGAGCTGCGAGGCGCCGCCGGTAAGCACGACGCGCTGACCCGCGCCCGCGGCATGGCCCGAGGCCACCAGCCGGTCGCGAATCATCTCGACGATCTCCTCGATGCGCGGCCGGATGATCTGCAGCAGGCGCGACTTGGGAATCGCGCGCGGCAGGTCGCGGTGGTCGTCGGAAATCGAGGGAACGGTCAGCATCTCGCGGTCGTCGGCGCCGAGCGCCATCACCCCGCCATGCAGGCTCTTCAGTCGCTCGGCATCGGCGAGGCGGGTGGACAGGCCGCGCGCCACGTCATTGGTGACATGCTGGCCGCCGACCGCGATGCCGTCGACATGCACGCATTGCCCGTTCACCACCACGGCGACGGTGGTGGTGCCGGCGCCGAAATCGATCAGCGTCACGCCGAGCTCGGATTCGTCGTCCGCCAGCGTCGAGAGTGCGGCGGCGTAGGGCGCGGCAACCATCGCCTCGACGCCGAGATGGCAGCGCTCGATGCACAGCAGGAGATTGCGTACCGCCGAGGCTTCGGCGGTGATGACGTGCAGGTCGACGCCGAGGCGCCGGCCCAGCATGCCGCGCGGCTCGGCGATGCCGGCGACACCGTCGATGGCGTAGCCGACGGGCAGCGCGTGCAGGATGGTGCGGCCCTCGCCGACCACGAAGGTGGAGGCGGCGTCGAGGACGCGGCGGATGTCACCTTCCGCGACCGCCGGCTCCGGCAGGTCGACCTCGGCGGCGAAATGTTCGGAGGACAGCCGCCCGCCCGCCATGGAGACCACGACGGAGGCGATCTGCGCGCCGGCCATGCGCTCGGCGGCATCCACCGCGCGGCGGATGGCATGCTCGGCGCGCTCCATGTCCACCACCGTGCCGCCCTTGATGCCGTGGGCGCTGGTGTGGCCGATGCCCAGAATATCCACCGAATGGGTGCGGCGGCGCAGGCTGGAGGAGAAATCGCGCGGCTTCAGCCGGGCGATCAGGCAGACGATCTTGGAGGTGCCGACCTCCAGCACGCCGACGACGCCGGAACGCTTGGGGGGGATCGGCCGCATCTTCGGGGCGATCTCGAAGGGAGCGCGGGGCCTCATGTATTGCCTCCCTTCTTCGCAGCCTTGGCTTTCGCCTTCAGCTCGGCCTGGCGCGTGTCGTAGGCAGCGTCCGAGAGGCGCACGGAAACGCGATCGGCAAGCCGCAGATCGATGATGGTGATGTCGCGCGACAGCAGCGACTTGTCGCGGTCGAGCATGGCGAGCGCGGAGAGCGCCTCCGGCATGTCCTTTTCCGGCAGGCGCACGTCGATGCCGTTGCGCATCTTCAGCGTCCAGCGGCGGTCGGCGACGCGGATGGCTGCGCGGACCTGCTCGCGCACCGCCGGCACGAGGCTCAGCGCCTCGACGATCTCGGTGACGTGACGCTCGGCGCCGTCGCCGACCACGATCGGCAGGCGGATGTAGCGCGGGTCGTCGGAATAGGGCGCGATGACCGTGCCATCGCGGGCGATGACGTTGATCATGCCGTCCTTCTGCCAGAGCGCGAAGCCCTCGCGTTCCACCACCTGGATGTCGAGGCGGTCGGGATAGAGCTTCTGCACGGTCGCCCGCTTGATCCAGGCGAGCTGCTCCAGCTTGGTGCGCGCTTCTTCCGCGTCGAGGAACACCAGCGATGAGGTCGGCTTCACGCCGGCGGTGGCGAGGATTTCGCCCGGGGTGACGTGATTCTGGCCGGAGAGATTGACGGTGGCGATCTTGAAGCCGGCGATGTTGGCGCCGACATCGGCCATGTCGCGGACGGTCTCGATCGCCTCGGGCATATGGCCGCCGCGCTGGAGGCCGTAGGCGCCGGTGGCGGCGAACAGCAGCGCCACCAGCCAGGTGCCGGCGCCGCAGGTCGCGGCGCGCGAGGAGGACAGGCCGACAAACAGCCGGCGCCCGCCGATGACGACGCGGTTGAACACCCGCCCGCCGGCGCCGGAGGCCGCCGAACCAGACGTCGTCTTGCCCGACGCGGACTTGCCGGTCGCAGCCGGCTGACCGCGCCCCGAGGGCCGGTCAGCGCGCGCGCCGCGCATCTGTCTCGTGGCCGTGCCCGCGCCGTCTCCCGCAGGCGTCTGCCTGGGGTTCAGCGATCGAGCGAGGCGTCCTCCACCATCCATTTAACCAACTCACCGAACGAATGGCCTGCATGGGCTGCAAGTTCGGGCACAAGCGAGGTCTCGGTCATTCCGGGCTGCGTATTGACCTCCAGAACGATCAGGCCGGATTCGTCTCCGGTCCGATCGTCGTATCGGAAGTCCGTTCTGCTGATGCCCCGACAGCCGAGCGCGCGATGCGCCTTGACCGCTAACATCTGCGCCTTTTGGTAAACATTCGGTAAAATTTGGGCCGGAAGGATGTGACGAGATCCGCCGGGGGCGTATTTTGCCTCGTAATCGTAGAACCTTAGATCCGACTGGATTTCGATGACGCCCAGCGGCTCGTCATTCATCACCGCGCAGGTGAGCTCCAGACCGGGAATGTAGCGCTCGGCGAGAATCAGTTCGCCATGCGGCCAGTCGGCGCGCGTCAGCTCCTGCGGCGGGTGCTCCTGATCCTCGGGGACGATGAAAACGCCGACCGACGAGCCCTCGTTCACCGGCTTCAGCACATAGGGCCGCTCCATGACGTGGCCGCGCGCGGCCTCCAGCCGGCTGACCACCCGGCCCTCGGCCAGCGGAATGCCGTGGGCCGCCAGAATGATCTTGGCCTGCGCCTTGTCCATGGCCAGCGCCGAGGCCAGCACGCCGGAATGGGTGTAGGGAATCTGCAGGAATTCCAGCAGGCCCTGAATGGTGCCGTCCTCGCCATAGGGGCCGTGCAGCGCGTTGAGCGCGACGTCGGGCTTGAGCTGGGTGAGCACCTGCGCCACGTCGCGGCCGACATCCACCCGCGTCACGCGCAGGCCGACGCTCTCGGCAGCTTTGGCGCAGGCCTCGCCCGAGCGCAGCGACACTTCGCGTTCCGCCGACCACCCGCCCATCAGGACGGCGACATGCTTCGACATGGTGTTCTCCTCGCGCCCGTGATGACCGGGCCAACAGCGTCACTCTTGTCTCCTCCCCCCGCGTGGAGAGGAGGAACCGTCAGGCCGGAATGCCGATTCTCTTGATCTCCCAGTCCAGCTCGACGCCGGACTGGGCCTTGACCCGGGCGCGGACCTCCTCGCCCAGGCCCTCGATGTCGGCCGCCGTGGCGCCGCCGGTATTGATCAGGAAATTGCAGTGCATTTCCGAGACCTGCGCCGCCCCGCGCCGCAGCCCCCGGCAGCCGGCGGCGTCGACGAGCTGCCACGCCTTGTGGCCGGGCGGGTTCTTGAAGGTCGAGCCTCCGGTCTTTTCGCGAATCGGCTGCGAGGCTTCGCGGGCCTGGGTGATTCGCTCCATCTCGGCGAGGATGTCCGCCGGCTCGCCCGGCTCGCCCTGATAGAGCGCGCTGGTGAAGATGATGTCGGCAGGCGCGCCGGAATGGCGATAGGAGAAGCCGAAATCGGCATTGGCGAACACATGGACGCGGCCCTGCCGGTCGACCCCGCGCGCCTCGATCAGGCGATCCTTGGTCTCGCCGCCATGGGCGCCGGCATTCATCCGCAGCGCCCC
Source organism: Ancylobacter sp. G4_0304 (assembly GCF_047501495.1). NCBI lineage: Bacteria > Pseudomonadati > Pseudomonadota > Alphaproteobacteria > Hyphomicrobiales > Xanthobacteraceae > Ancylobacter > Ancylobacter sp. G4_0304. Next base: position 29,066 of record NZ_JAZDRM010000035.1, read on the forward strand.
GCCGATGCCGCCGGGAATGCCGCGATAAAAGGCGAGCCCGGCAATGCCGGCATCGGCCGCCGCGCGGGCAAGCTTTACGTCCGGCACCGCCGTCCCGGTGCGGATGCGGTGCCCGTCCTCGACCGCGATCGCGCTGAAGCCGCGCCCGAGGCGAATCACCACGCCCGGCACGCCGCCGTCCCGCACGATGAGATTGGAGCCGAGCCCGATCACGGTGACCGGGATATCCGCCGGCAGCGCCTTGAGGAAATAAGCGAGATCGTCCTCATCCGCCGGGGTGAACAGCAGCTGCGCCGGCCCGCCGACGCGGAACCAAATGAGATCGGCCAGCGGCTGATTCGCGATGAGCCGCCCGCGCAGGTCCGGCAGGCGGGCGGCCAGTTCGGCCGTGATGTCGGGGAAGCTCACGCCGCGCTCTCCCGCGCCAGCTGCTCGGGCAGCGCGTAGGCCCATTGGGTGATGTTGCCGGCGCCGAGGCAGATCACATAATCATCCGGCTTCGCCAGCCCCTTCACCAGCCCGGCCAGCGCATCAGGCCCGGACAGCGGCATCACCGAGCGGTGGCCGCGCGCGCGCAGCGCCTCGACGAGATGATCGCGGTCGATGCCCTCGATCGGCGCTTCGCCGGCGGCATAGACATCGGCGACGATCACATGGTCGGCGTCGTTGAAGCAGGTGGCGAACTGGTCGAACAGCGATTGCAGGCGGGTGTAGCGGTGCGGCTGCACCACGGCGATCACCTGCCCGTCGGTCGAGGCGCGGGCGGCGCGCAGCACGGCGGCAATCTCCACCGGGTGGTGGCCGTAATCGTCGAAGATGGTCACGCCATCCACCTCGCCGGTGCGGGTGAAGCGGCGCTTGACCCCGCCGAAGCCGGCGAGCGCCGAGCGGATCTGTTCGTCGCTGGCGCCCAATTCGCGGGCGACCGCGACGGCGGCGGTGGCGTTCAGCGCATTGTGCTTGCCCGGCATCGGCAGAACGAGGTCGCGCAATTCGTGCACCACGGTGCCGGCGCGGTCGCGGAACAGCACGGAGAAGCGCGACTGCCCGCCCTTGAGGTCGACATCGACGATGCGCGCATCCGCCTGCGGGTTCACGCCATAGGTGATGACGCGCCGGTCCTCGACGCGCCCCACCAGCGCCTGCACCACCGGATGGTCGGTGCACATCACCGCGAAGCCGTAGAAGGGCAGGTTCTCGATGAAGGTGCGGAAGGCCGCCTGCACCGCGTCAAAGGTCTTGAAGTGGTCGAGATGCTCGGGGTCGATATTGGTGACGATGGCGACCTCGACCGGGAGCTTGAGGAAGGTGCCGTCGCTCTCGTCGGCCTCGACCACCATCCACTCGCCATCGCCGAGCCGGGCATTGGTGCCGTAGGCGTTGATGATGCCGCCATTGATCACGGTCGGGTCGAAGCCGCCGGCGTCGAGCAGGGTGGCGACCAGCGAGGTGGTGGTGGTCTTGCCGTGGGTGCCGGCAACGGCGACGCAGCTTTTGAGCCGCATCAGCTCCGCCAGCATCTCGGCGCGGCGCACCACGGGCAGGCGCTTGGCGCGGGCGGCGACCAATTCGGGATTGTCGCGCTTGATCGCGGAGGACACCACCAGCACCTCGGCGCCCTCGATGTTCTCGGCCGCGTGGCCGATCAGCACCTTCACGCCCTTCTCGGCAAGGCGCTTCACATTGGCGCTCTCGGCGGCGTCCGAGCCCTGCACCGTGTAGCCGAGATTGTGCAGCACCTCGGCGATGCCGCTCATGCCGATGCCGCCGATGCCGACGAAATGGATGGGGCCGAGTGAGAGCGGAAGTTTCATGGAAGCGGTTTCCTCTGGCAGCCCGGGCGCGCATAGGGCGCGGGCGCACGGTCGGGGCGCGCAGGATTAGCCGACCGGAGCCGTGCCGTCATCCCGGCGCCCTCACACCCGGATATCGGCAATTCTGACGACGAGATCGGCGAGACGCTCGGCGGCATCCGCCCGCCCCACCGAATGCGCGGCGTCGGCCATGGCGGAAAGCGCCGCCGGATTGGCCGCAAGGCGCGTGATGTCGGCGGCGAAGCGCTCCGGCGTGAAATCCGATTGCAGCACCAGCAGCGCACCGCCGGCATCCGCCAGCGCGGTGGCGTTGGCGAGCTGGTCCTGATCGAGCGCGCCGGGCAGCGGCACCAGTATCGAGGGTCGACCGATCACCGACAATTCGGCGACGGTGGAGGCGCCGGAACGCCCGATGACCAGATGTGCCCCCGCCATGCGCGCGGGCAGGTCGTCGAAGAACGGCGCCAGCTCGGCCTTCACGCCGTGCCGCGTATAGGCAGCGCGCACGGTCTCGATATCCTCGGGCCGCGCCTGCTGCACCACGTCGAGCCGGGCGATCAGCTCCGGCGTCAGCAGCCGAAGCCCCGCCGGCACGATCTCGCTCATCACCCGCGCGCCCTGGCTGCCGCCGAACACCAGCAGCCGCAGCGGACCGCCGACCATCGGCGCGGCATAGCGCGTCCCGGCCGCCGCAATCACCGCCGGGCGCACCGGATTGCCGGTGTGGTGGGCCTTGGCGGCGAGCGCCGGCGCATGTGCGAACAGGTTGGGATAGCCGGTGGCGATGGCGGTCACGCGGGAGGCCAACATCGCATTGGCCCGGCCCATCACCCCGTTGGCCTCGTGGATCAGCGTCGGGCGACCGGAGAACACGCCGGCCAGCAGCGGCGGCACGGTGGGATAGCCGCCAAAGCCGACCACGGCGGCCGGCTTCAGCCGGCGCATCAGCCGGTAGCCCTTGAGAATGCCGGTGCCGAGCGCGAGCCCGGTCTTCGCCAGCGCCACGGGCGAGCGCCCGCGCATGGTATCGGCGGGCAGGACGTGCAGCCGGCGCGCCGGGAAATGCCCGGCATAGCGCGCCGCGCGGGCATCGGTCGCGAGGTCCACCGCGATGCCGCGACGGGCCAGCGCGCCGGCCAGCGCCTCGGCCGGGAACAGGTGGCCGCCGGTGCCGCCGGCGGCGAGCAGGACGAGAGGCGAATTGTCGGCCATCGCTGTCTCCTCAGGCCGGCTGCGCGCGCGCGCCGAGCCGGGTGCCCAGCCGCTCCAGCTCGGCGAGGGTCGCGGTGCGCGGGCGCCGGCGCGTCAGGGCCAGCAGCATGCCCATGCCATAGGCGAGCGAGAGCAGCGAGGAGCCGCCATAGGAGACGAAGGGCAGCGTCATGCCCTTGGCCGGCATCAGATGCAGGTTGACCATCATGTTGATGCAGGACTGCAGGCCGAACAGGATGGCAAGGCCCGCGACTGCGAAACGCACGAACGGATCCTCGTCATGCATCGCCCGCGACAGCGAGCGCAGCACGATGAAGGCGAACAGCCCGGCGATCATCATGCACAGTACCGCGCCGAACTCCTCGCCGGCCACCGCGAAGATGAAGTCGGTATGGCCGTCCGGCAGCACCTTCTTATAGGTGCCCTCGCCCGGCCCCTGACCCAGCCAGCCGCCGTTCAGGAACGAATCGATAGCGAGGTCGATCTGGTAGGTGTCGCCGGATTCCGGATCGAGGAAGCGGTCGATGCGCTTGGTGACGTGCGGCACCATCGTATAGGCGATGAACAGCCCGGTCGCGCCGACGCCGCCCAGGCCGACCACCCAGATCAGCCTCAAGCCCGCGAGGAAGAACAGGCTGCCCCATACCAGCGAGACCAGCATGGTCTGGCCGAAATCGGGCTGCATCACCAAGGGCGTCACCACCGCGCCGAGCAGGCCGATCGCCAGCCACTGCCCCGGCATTTCCGGCCGGCGCACGCTCTCGGAGAACAGCCAGGCGGCGATGATGACGAAGCTGGGTTTGAGGAATTCCGAGGGCTGCAGCGTGATCGAGGCGATATTCAGCCAGCGCCGCGCACCCTTGACCTCCGGACCGACGAACAGCGTCGCCCAGACCAGCGCGAGGAACAGGATGAACAGCACCAGCGCGAGGCGCCGGATATTGCGTGGGGAGAGCAGCGAGGTCGCGATCAGCACGACGATGGCGGGGATAAGGAACATCACCTGCCGGTTCACGAAGTGGAACGGATCGGCGATGCCGAGGCGCGAGGCCACCGGCGGGCTCGCCGCCAGCGCCAGCACGATGCCGATGATCATCAGCGCGGCGAGCGCCCCCAGCAGCAGGCGGTCGATGGTCCACCACCATTCGCCGACCACGGTCCTCTCGGCACGCGAAATCATCTACGCCACTCGCTCAAGAACTACGTCCTGCGCGACTATCGAACGGTTAAGGTTGACGCCGGCTTAATGCCGGGCGCTTCCGGCGGGCGGACGGCTCACTTCGCCGACATCCAGCGGCATCAGCGTCGCGCGTGCGCCGTCACGCACCACGCGGTTGCGCCCGCTGTCCTTGGCGGCGTAGAGCGCGAGATCGGCCCGGCGCATCAGCCCGGAAAGGGCATCGGCCTCGGTGCCGGAGACCGGCGGCGCCACCTGTTCAGGGCCCGCGACCGACACGCCGATGCTCACCGTGACCGGAATCGGCACGCCCTCGACCACCATCGGCGCCGCCGCGATGAAATTGCGCAGCGTCTCCGCCACCTTGTGCGCTTCGGCTTCGCCGGTGCCCGGCAGCAGCACCACGAATTCCTCGCCGCCGAGCCGTGCCAGCAGGTCCTGCTCACGCAGGGCGCGGTGGCATTTCTCCACGAAACCACGCAGCACGAGATCGCCGGCGGCATGGCCGAACCGGTCGTTCACCCGCTTGAAGAAATCGATATCGATCATCAGCACGGCGGTCGGCAGGCCATCCCGGCGCGCCGCCGACAGCGCGGCTTCGCCTTCGGCGAGGAAGCGGCGGCGGTTGCTCGCCCCGGTCAGCGCATCGGTATCGGCGAGTTGCCGGAGCTGGTTGACGAGATGGCTATGGTCGGAGACGTCCCAGTAGACCAGCACGGTACTGTCGCCGAGCGCGCGCAGCCGGAAATGGATCAGCCGCTGCGTCCCGTCCTTCGCGGTCACGATCCACTCGGACATCTGGATGTAGTTCTTTTCCTCCCGCGCCTGGCGCACGCCCTGCGCCCAGCCGTCGATCGCCATCTGGCGATAGGTCGGGTCGGGATAGGCAAGGCGCCACCAGTCGTCGAGGCTGAACACGTCCTCGATCGCGTAGCCCAGCAGCGCCACGCCGTAATGGTTCATGAACAGGCACTGGTCGTCGCGGTCATAGATCTCCACGCCCACGGGCATGGATTCCATGATCTCGCGGATATCGTCCTGGATGGCGGAGAGCTTGCCGGCGGCCTCGTGCTCGGCGCGGCGGTCGTGAAGCGTCAGCAGGCAGCGCCCGTCTTCCAGACGCGACAGCGCGACGTCGAGCGTGCAGTCGCGGCCGGCAATGGAACAGGCGATGGGGCGCGGGGCCGGCGCCGGGCCGGCGTCCTTCATGGCGCTCACCGCCTTCGCCGCCTCAGGTCCGATCAGCTCCGCCAGCGCGCAGGGCAGCGTGAACCCGGCGCCGATCAGCCGGGCCGCCTCGGCATTCAGCGCGATGACGACGGCAAGGTCGCCATCGGCGAGGACCAGCGGCGCACGCACATGGTCGAACCATCCGGGAATGGCGTCAGGCATCGCGAAAGTCCGTCTCGACCTGTATCCGACGACGGGGCACGACCTTGGCCAATGCCCGTGGCAATCCACGGACAATCGCGCGAATACCCCCTTAGCGCAATGCGTTGACCAGCGTGCGGAAGGCGTCGCCGCGTACCTCGAAATTGCGAAACTGGTCGAAACTCGCGCAGGCCGGTGACAGGAGCACGACCGGGTGTGCCAGCCCGGAGGCGGCCGCGTCACGCGCGGCGGCGGCCACCGCCACCTCCAGCGTGCCGGATATCTCGTGTGGCACCTCGCCGCCCAGCGTCGCGGCGAAATCTTCGGCCGCCACGCCGATCAGATAGGCCTTGCGGATGCGCGGGAACCACGGCTTCAGCGGCGTGATGCCGCCCTCCTTGGGCTTGCCGCCGGCGATCCAGAAAATATCGTCGAAGCTGGTCAGCGCCCGCTCGGCGGCGTCGGCATTGGTCGCCTTGGAATCATTGACGAACAGCACATTGCGAATCGTGCGCACCTGCTCCATGCGGTGCGCGAGGCCGGGGAAGGAGCGCATGCCGGCCGCGATGATCTCCGGCGCCAGCCCGAGCGCGCGGGCGCTGGCGAAGGCGGCGGCGGCGTTCTGCGCATTATGCGCGCCGCGCAGCGAGCCGATGCCGGCGAGTGGCAGCTCATAGATGCGCTCGCCTTCCTCGCTGACCACCAGCGTCTCGCCGTCGAGCCAGATGCCGTCATGGAGCGCCTCGCGCACCGAGACGCGCACCACATTGCCGCCCGCCGCGATCAGCCGCTCGGCGATCGCGCGGCACCACGGATCGTCGACGCCGACCACCGCCGTGCCGCCCACCTCGACCTGGGCCACCAGCCGCTCCTTCACCGCCGCGTAGTGCTCCATGTCGCCATGGCGGTCGAGATGGTCCGGCGAGAGGTTCAGCAGCACGCCGACCGACGGATCGAGGCTGGGGGCGAGGTCGATCTGGTAGGACGAGCACTCGATGACATAGACCTGGCCCTGCTTGAACGGCTCCAGCCCGAGAATGGCCGGGCCGAAATTGCCGCCGATCTGCGCATCGCGCCCGCCGACCTTCATCAGATGCGCCAGCAACGCGGTGGTGGTCGACTTGCCGTTGGTGCCGGTGATCGCGGCCATGGGCGGCCGGCGCGTCGCCAGCCGGCGCTCGCGGCAGAACAGCTCGATGTCGCCAATGACCTCCACCCCGGCGCTTTTAGCCATCCGCACGCTCCAGTGCGGAACGGGATGGGTCAGCGGCACGCCGGGCGCCAGCACCAGCGCGTCCACCGCGCCCCATTCCAGCGAGCGCAGGTCTCCGGTGGGGATGTCGGCGTCGTCGGCCTTCTCCACCGCCTCGATGTTGTCGTCCCAGGCGATGATGTCGGCACCGCCGGCCATGAGCGCGCGCGCGGTGGCAAGCCCGGAGCCGCCGAGGCCGAACAGGGCGACGCGGCGGTCCTTGAAGGTGGTGACGGGAATCATGTCCGCCTCAGCGCAGCTTGAGCGTGGAAAGCCCGATCAGCGCCAGCACCACGGCGATGATCCAGAAGCGGATGACGATCTGCGGCTCGGTCCAGCCTTTCTGCTCGAAATGATGGTGGATCGGCGCCATCTTGAACACGCGCTTGCCGGTGAGCTTGAACGAGGCCACCTGCACGATCACCGACACGGCTTCGAGCACGAACAGGCCGCCGATGATGCCGAGCACGATCTCATGCTTGGTCGCGACCGCGATGGTCCCAAGCAGGCCGCCCAGAGCCAGAGAACCGGTATCGCCCATGAAGATCTGCGCCGGGGGCGCGTTGAACCACAGGAAGCCAATCCCCGCGCCGATCAGCGCCCCACAGATCACCGCCAGCTCGCCGACGCCGGCGACGTAATGGATCTGGAGATAGTCGGCGAACAGTACGTTGCCCGACAGGTAGGAAATGAGGCCGAAGGAACCGGCGGCCACCATCACCGGCACGATGGCGAGGCCGTCCAGCCCGTCGGTGAGGTTCACCGCATTGCCGGCCGCCACGATGACGAAGGCGCCGAACACCACGAAGAACACGCCGAGATCGATCAGTAGGTCCTTGAACAACGGGAATGCCAGCGAGGTGGAGAGCGGCATGCGCCCGACATTCATGATCACCACCACCGCGACGCCGGCGATGACCGCCTCGATGGCGAGCCGCGTCTTGCCGGAGAGCCCGTTATGGGTCTGCTTGGTGACCTTCAGATAGTCGTCATAGAAGCCGATCAGCCCGAAGCTGATGGTCACGAACAGCACCACCCAGACATAGGGGTTGGCGAGGTTCGCCCAGAGCAGGATCGCGACCATCAGGCCGGAGAAGATCATCAGCCCGCCCATGGTCGGCGTACCCTTCTTGGTCAGAAGGTGCGACTGCGGGCCGTCGGTGCGGATCGGCTGACCCTTGCCCTGCTTCAGCCGCAGCAGCGCGATGATCGTCGGGCCGAACATGAAGACGAACAGCAGCGCGGTGATGATGGCGCCGCCGGTGCGGAAGGTGATGTAGCGGAAGACATTGAGAGCGGGAACGCTCTCCTGGAACTGGGCCAGCCATTGCAGCATCGGATCAACCTTCCGCCGGGACGCTCGAAGAGGGGAACCGCTCGATCAGCGCGCGGACCAGGGGTCCCATCCGGCTGCCGTTCGAGCCCTTGACCATGACGACATCGCCCCCGCGCAGGCGGTCGGCGACGAGAGGAAGCAGCGCGCCGGCATCGGGCGCCCAGGCGCCGCGCCGGGTCTCCGGCAGCGCCTCCCACAGCGCGCGCATCAGCGGGCCGGCGCAGAACACCAGCTCCGCGGCGCTTGTGGCCGGGGCGAGGTCGCGGTGCAGCCCCTCGCCGGCGATGCCGAGTTCCAGCATGTCGCCGAGCACGGCGATGCGCCGCCCGCGTCCGTCCACCGGCGTCACCGCCAGCACGGACAGCGCGGCGCGCATCGAGGCCGGGTTGGCGTTGTAGCTCTCGTCGATCAGCAGCGCCTGTCCGCCCTTCACGCCAAGCGGGGTGCGCACGCCGCGCCCCGGCGGCGGGCCGAGCGAGGCCAGCGCCATGGCGGCGAGCGCGAGATCGGCCCCGGCGAGCTTGGCGCCGGCCAGCACGGCCAGCGCGTTCTGCACGATGTGGCGGCCGGGCAGCCCGACCTTGAAGCTCACCGTCTCGCCCATGATGTCGGCCAGCGCGGTCGAGCTCTGCGGCTGAAGCGCGACGCTGAGCAGGCGCGCCTGCGCGCCGGGCGCCTCGCCGAAGCCGACGATGGTGGTGATGCCGGCCGCGCGCGCGGCATTGGCGAGGTGGTCGTAATAGGGATTGTCCCGGTTCAGCACCACCGCCCCACCCGGCTCGATGCCGGAGAACAGCTCGGCCTTGGCGTCGGCGATGGCCTCGACGCTTGGGAACTGGGCGATGTGCACCGGCTCGATGGTGGTGATGATGCCGACATGGGGGCGTACCATCGCCACCAGCGGGGTGATCTCGCCGGCATGGTTCATGCCGAGCTCGAACACGCCATAGGCGGCGCCGCGCGGCAGGCGGGCGAGCGACAGCGGCACGCCCCAGTGATTATTGTAGGAGGCGGCCGAGGCATGGGTCGGGCCGTCGGCCGAAAGCGCGAGCGCCAGCGCCTCCTTGGTGGTGGTCTTGCCGACCGAGCCGGTCACCGCGACGATGCGGGCATGGCTGCGGGCGCGCGAGGCACGCCCGGCCGCTTCCAGCGCCTGCAGCACGTCGTCAACCAGCAGCAGACGGGCGCCGTGGGGCATGGCGGTTCGGCGCGCCCGCGCCACCACGCACAGCGCCGCCCCGCGCGCCAGCGCCGCCTCGACATAGGCATGGCCGTCGCTGTTCTCGCCGGTGATGGCGAAAAACGCGTCGCCCGGCTCCAGCGTGCGGGTGTCGATCGAGATGCCGCCGACCGCGCCGTCCGGCGTCTCCACGATCGGGCCGGACACCGTGGCCTCCGTCGCCGCCGCCAGTTCGTGAATGGTCCAGAGCGGCACCCTGCTGGGCATGAGAGACGTCCCCCTTAGCTCGCGATCGCCGCGATCGCCGCACGCGCGCTCTCGCTGTCCGAGAACGGCAGGGTGCGCTCGCCCACGATCTGGCCGGTTTCATGGCCTTTGCCGGCGATGAGCACGACATCCCCAGATTGCGCCATCGCGACGGCGGCGTGGATCGCCTCGGCCCGGTCGCCGATCTCGCGCGCGCCGGGAGCGCTGGCGAGGATGGCGGCGCGGATATCCGCCGGGTCCTCGCTGCGCGGGTTGTCGTCGGTGACGATCGCGATATCGGCGTCGTGCACCGCGATCTCGCCCATGATCGGGCGCTTGCCGCGGTCGCGGTCGCCGCCGCAGCCGAACACTAGGATCAGCCTGCCCGTCGCATAGGGCCGCAGCGCGGCCAGCGCATTGGCGAGCGCGTCGGGCTTGTGGGCGTAGTCGACGAACACCCCGGCGCCGCGCGCGGTGCCGACCAGCTCCAGCCGGCCGGGCACGCCTTCAAGGTGCAATACCGCGTCGAGCGCCTCGTCCGCCGGCGCGCCGGTGGCGATGGCGAGGCCCGCCGCGACCAGCGCGTTCGCGGCCTGGAACGCGCCGACCAGCGGCAGCAGCAGCGAATGGCGCGTGCCTTCGACCTCAATTTCGAGCCGCTGGCCGAGCCCTTCGTCAGTGCGCGACAGCAGGGTGATGCCGGCCCCGGCATTGCCGACGCCCATCACCTCCAGCCCATGATCGGCCGCAACTTCCGCGACCTGCCCGCCTTCCGCGCTGTCCACCCACACCACGGCGGGCCGACCGCGCGGGAGCAGGTCGCGGAACAGCCTGAGCTTGGCGGCGAGGTAGTCCTCCATGGTCGGGTGATAGTCGAGATGGTCGCGCGAGAGGTTGGTGAAGGCCCCCGCCGCGAGCCGCACCCCGTCGAGGCGATGCTGGTCGAGCCCGTGCGAGGACGCCTCGATGCACAGATGGGTGACGCCCTCGCCGGCCAGCGTGTCGAGCGTGCGATGCAGTTCGATCGGGTCGGGCGTGGTGAGCGAGCCATAGACCGCGCCGGAGGGCGCGACCACGCCCAGCGTGCCGAGGCTGGCGCTGGCATGGCCGAGCCGCGCCCAGATCTGCCGGGTGAAGGCCGCGACCGAGGTCTTGCCCGAGGTGCCGGTGACCGCCGCGATGGTCTCCGGCTGGCGCGGGAACGCCCGCGCGGCCGCCAGCGCCACGGCGCGGCGGGCATTGCCGACCCGCACATAAGGCGTGCCGGGATCGAGGCCGGGATTTTCCGCCTCGCCGACCACCGCGCTCGCCCCGCGCGCCAGCGCGTCGCGGGCGAAGGCCATGCCGTCGCTCCGGGCTCCGCTCAGCGCGAAGAACACGTCGCCGGCCCGCGCCTTGCGGCTGTCGAGCACCGGCTCGCCCACTTCCAGCGCGGGATCGGCGGCGCTGTAATCGGCATCCTCGCCGACCAGCGCGCTCAAGCTAAGCCTGATGCAGCCGCTGCCGGTGGGTCGGATTGCGTTGTGCATGCTCAACTGCCTCTAACGACACCCGGCGAAGCCGTGCCGCCGGCGTCTTCCCCGGCCCGTCGCGGGATAGCCTGTTTCCGATTCGGATAGCCGATTCCCGCCCCCTCACGCACGGGAAATCGGCGTCATGCCAGCCCCGCGCGGCGCGGCCGGGCCGTCTACTGCGCCTGAGCGATCTTGTAGTCGTTGAGCAGGCTCTCGGCCGGCGGCAGGTCGGTGCGTGGCATGATGCCGAGCAGCGGCCCGATCCGGCTGATGATGGTGCCGGTGGTCGGCGCCGCGTTCCAGCCCGCGGTCGCATAGCCATAGGTGCCCTCCACCGGCTGCGGCTCGTCCAGCATGACCAGCACCAGATATTGCGGGTCGTCCATCGGGAACACGGCGGTGAAGGTGGTGAGCAGCTTGGTCTTGGAATAGCGCCCGTTCACCACCTTCTCGGCGGTGCCGGTCTTGGCGCCGACATAGTAGCCGGGCGTGTTGGCCTTCTTCGCGGAGCCCTTCTCGGCATTGAGCCGCAGCAGATAGCGCATCTTGGCGCTGGTCTCCGGCTTGATGACGCGGACGGAGAGCGCCGCGACCTCTTCCGGGGTGCGCTTGAGGAAGGTCGGGGGAATGAGATAGCCCCCGTTCACCAGCGCGTTGACCGCCATCACCGCCTGAAGCGGGGCCACTGCGAGGCCGTGGCCGAAGGCGATGGTGGCGGTGTTGAGGTCGCCCCAGCGCTTGGGCACGATCGGCGCCGCGCTTTCCGGCAGCTCGGTGCGCAGCCGGTCGAGCTGGCCCATCTTCTTGAGGAAGGCCTTGTGCGCGTCGACGCCGAGCGCCAGCGCCATCTTGGCGGTGCCGATGTTCGAGGAGACGAGGAACACCTCGGGCAGGGTCAGCACCCGGTTCTCGGCGTGGTAGTCGCTGATCTTGAACTTGCCGAAATGCAGCGCGCCGCGCGCATCCAGCGTCGAGTTGATGGTGAAGCGGCCGCTGTCCAGCGCCATGGCGAAGGTCAGCGCCTTGAAGGTCGAGCCCATCTCGAAAACGCCGGTGGTGAGGCGGTTCAGAGCCTTGGGATTGAGCGCGCCGGACGGGTCATTGGCATCGAAATCCGGCAGCGAGGCCATGGCGACGATCTCGCCGGTACGCACGTCGACCACGGTGCCGGCGGCGGCGATGGCCTTGAACTTCTCCTTGGCCGCGAAAAGTTCGTCGCGCAGCACATGCTGGACGCGCAGGTCCATCGCCAGATCCACCGGCTCCTGCTGGCGGTCGGAGGCGAAGCCCGCGAGATGCAGGTCGGCGAGGCCGCGGCTGTCGACCCATTTCTCAAGGCCGGCGATGCCCTGATTGTCGATGTTCACCGAGCCCAGCACATGGGCGCCGAGATTGCCGCCGGGATAGACGCGGCGGTTCTCGGTCATGAAGCCGATGCCGGGAATGCCGAGATTGTGGATTTCGCGCTGCTGCTGCGGCGTGATCTCGCGCTTGAGCCAGACGAAGCCGCGATTGGAATCGAGGCGCTTGCGCAGTTCGTTGACATCGAGGTCCGGCAGCACGGCGGAGAGCGCCTCCACCGCCTCATCGACATCGATCAGCCGCTTCGGCTCGCCGAACAGCGAGGAGGATTTCACATCGGTGGCGAAGACGAGGCCGTGGCGGTCGAGGATATCGGGCCGCGCCGAGGCCACCGCGTCGGAGGCGACGCCGCGCCGCGCCAGCGCCCCGTCCGGTGCCGAGGCGAACATGGCGAGCCGGCCGGCGATAGTGAGATAGACGCAGCCGAACACGATCATGCACAGCAGGATGCGGGCCCGCGCCACGGCGTGCGGCTCCGGCCGGCCGCGCCCGGCGGCGCTGCGCACCACCCCGACCAGCGCGCGCAACAGGCGCAGCGGCAGCAAGGCGAGCCAGCGCGGGGCGGCGGCGAGACGGGACGCGGCGAAGCGGAAAGCGGCCATGGCGGAAGACCTCCTCGCGAGATTACTGGCCGACCGCTGCCGGCGGCAGCAGCGGGCGGGACGCGGCGGGATTGAGCGGCGCGCCGATGGCGCCCTGCGGTCCCGCGTTGAAGACAGGGCGCTGCGGCGCCATCACCCCGGCCGCCGGCATCGCCGAGAGCGGCAGCGGCTGGGTGGGATCGGCCGCGCGCGCCGTGGGCACCGCCGGACGCGGGGCCGGCTTCACCGCCGCGGGCCGGGGCTTCTCCGCCCCCGGGTCCACGCCGCCGAGAATCGAATTGATGCCCCCCGACGGGCCGTCGACCAGCGCCTCGATCATGCCGCCGAGCGCGTCGCCGTTCTGCTCGGGCTTAGACGGCAGGCTGGCGAGCTTGTCCATGCGGGTGATGTCCAGCGGCTGCATGTCGAGGTGATGCTCGGCCAGCGCCTGCACCCGGTCCGGCGCGGTGCGACGCGCCCATTCCGCGTTCAGCGTGGCGATGCGGTCGCGCTCATAGCGGATCTCGCCGCGCAGCGACGCGATCTTCTGCGCCTCGAACGCCGCCGAATATTTGACGTGATAGACCGCCCCCGCCGCCGCAAGCAGCGCGATCACCGAAACGAAGTTGAGGATGCGGAACATGTCTTCGGACCTCAGCGGCGACGGGTGTCGAAGGCGGGAAGCGGGGGCAGCAGCGATGACAGATCGCCGCCCCCATGGGCGGGCGCCGTCGTGCGCTCGGCGGCGCGCAGCTTGGCCGAACGCGCGCGGGGATTGGCGACGAGTTCGGCCTCCCCCGCCTCGACCACGCCGCGCGCCACGAGGCGGAAGCTTGGCGCCGCGGCCTGCGCCGCCGGCAGGTGACGCGAGCCCGAGGCCGACTTCGCCCGGTTGGCGATGAAATTCTTGACGATGCGGTCTTCCAGCGAATGGAAGGTGACCACGACCAGCCGCCCGCCGGGCTTGAGGATGCGTTCCGCCGCTTCCAGAGCGCGGGCAAGTTCGCCCAGTTCGTCATTCACCGCGATGCGCAGCGCCTGGAAGCTGCGGGTCGCGGGATGCGGCTCGTGGGGCTTGGCCCACACCACTTTGGAGATGATCTCGGCGAGCTGGAGCGTGCGCTCGATCGGTGCTTGCCCCCGCGCCTCGACGATCGCCTTGGCGACGCCGCGCGAGCGCCGCTCCTCGCCGAAGCGATAGAGCAGATTGGCGAGCTCGGTCTCGGAGAGCTTGTTCACCATGTCGGCGGCGGAAACGCCCTCGCTGGACATCCGCATGTCGAGCGGCCCGTCGCGGCGGAAGGAAAAGCCGCGCTCACCCTCGTCGATCTGCATCGAGGAGACGCCGATATCGAGCACCACGCCGTCGACCTGGGGCGCGTCCAGCATGGCCGCGACCTCGGCGAGATTGCCGAAGCGGTCCTCGACGATGGCGAGCCGCTCGGGAAAGGCGCGCACGAGATCGGCCCCGCCGGCCACCGCGCTCGGATCGCGGTCGATGGCGATCACCCGGCAATTCGCCGCGTTCAGGATGGCGCGGGTATAGCCGCCGGCGCCGAACGTGCCGTCGACATAGACGCCGCCCTCCTTCGGGGCGAGCGCCTCCACCACCTCCGCCAGAAGGACGGGCAGGTGCCGGGCCTCGCTCGCCGGGTTGTCACCTTGCTGGGTGGGATCGCTGTGCAACGGAGTACGCTACTCGGAACGGGACTTGGGAACGGGACTTGGGAACGGGACTTGGGAACGGGACTTGGGAACGGGACTTGGGAACGGGACTTGGGAACGGGACTTGGGAACGGGACTTGGGAACGGGACTTGGGAACGGGACTTGGGAACGGAAAGCTCAAATAATCGCAGGGGCCGGCGGGAACGCCGGCGACGCCTCATCGGCGACGCATCCGATTCACTCCCGGCCCTGAGGCGCGATTAACGCTCCATGAACCTTAAGAATCGGTTGAATGCGGCGCACATGCCGGTTAGCTCGGTCGGCATGGAGACTTCCGCGCCACAGTTTTCCCCGGATTCCCCGCTTGCCGCGCGGGTGCTGCCCTCGCCCAATCACGGCGAGCGGATCGGCGTTACCGTCGCCGACATGCTGGTGCTGCACTATACCGGCATGACCTCCACCGAAGAGGCGGTGGAGTGGCTGCGCACGCCCGAGCGCGGCGTCTCCGCGCATTACGTGGTGTTCGAGACGGGCGAGATCGCCCAACTGGTCCCGGAAGCGCGCCGTGCCTGGCACGCCGGGGTCTCGTCCTGGGAAGGCGCCAGCGATATCAACTCACGCTCGATCGGCATCGAGATCGCCAATCCCGGCCACGACCACGGCTACCCGCCCTTCCCCGCGATCCAGATCGAGGCGGTGACCGCGCTCGCCAAGGATATCGTGACGCGGCTGCGCATCGCGCCCGAGCGCGTGCTCGCCCATTCCGACGTCGCCCCGACCCGCAAGGACGATCCCGGCGAGAAATTCCCGTGGGAGGTGCTGCACCGCGCCGGCGTCGGCCACCTCGTGCCCGAGGCGCCGCTCGACGACGGGCGCTTCTTCATGCGCGGCGAACATGGCCAGCCGGTCGAGGCCCTGCAGGCCATGCTGGCATTCTACGGCTATGGCGTGCCGGTCACCGGCAGCTATTGCGAAACGACGGAGGCGGTGGTGCGCGCCTTCCAGCGCCATTTCCGCCGGGCGCGGGTCGACGGCATCGCCGATGTCTCGACGCTGGCGACGCTCTATCAGCTGGCGCGCTCGCGGCCCGGTGCCGGCGGTTCCTCAGACGCCTGATCACTTCGTGTAACAAAACGGGAGGTCGCGGCGCACCTCCTGCGTCAGCATCGTTCGCCGGCGCGCGCTCTCGCGCAACGATGTGTCGCAAACGTTGCGGTTGCGCCACACAGATTAAAGGTTGTGGCGAAACGGGACAGGCTTCGTCCCGAACGCGAACGATTCGAGCCTCATTCGAGACAGATTTTCCCGGCGATTCATGGCGCTGCGAAATCGACCTGAAAAGGCTTCACCGGAATAATGGCATCCCGCAACGTTTTTTGTGCTTCGCTCATCATCGCCTCGACTGTCGCCCTCGGCGCCAACTGCGCCAGCGCTAATTCGAACAACCTGAAATCCCAAGAGATCGACGCGCCCAGCTCGCGCGAACAGCTCGCAAAAATCGTCGACCGGGAGGCGAAGACAAATGGCGTTCCGGTGGCGCTAGCCCGCGCCGTGGTGCGCATCGAGAGCAACTGGAAGACCCATCTGACCGGGCGCGCCGGCGAGGTCGGGCTCATGCAGATCAAGCACCAGACCGCGCGCGGCCAGGGCTATGGCGGCAGCCGCGCCGCACTCTACGACCCGGAGACCAACATCAAATGGGGCATGCGCTACCTCGCGGGCGCCTATCGCCTCGCCGGCGGCGACACCTGTGGCACCGTGATGCGCTATCAGGGCGGGCATGGCGCGCGGCGCATGTCCGCGACCGCCCGCGCCTATTGCAGCAAGGCCCGCACGCTGATGGCCTCGAACTGACAACTCGTTTTCGCGTGCGCGCCGGGCTTTCTGGTTGCGCGTTCCGTCCCGGCGCGCGCGCGTTCCTGCCTTAAATCCTTGACGCGGCGCGCCCGCTCCCCCATTCACTGGCGCGCCAGCCGGCCGGACGGCCGCGTCGCCCGCAAGGGCGCCGAGGAAAGTCCGGGCTCCACGGAGACACGGTGCCGGATAACGTCCGGCGGGGGTGACCCCAGGGAAAGTGCCACAGAAAGCAAACCGCCGCGGACCCGTCCGCGGTAAGGGTGAAAGGGTGCGGTAAGAGCGCACCGCGCGGCCGGCAACGGAAGCGGCACGGCAAACCCCACCGGGAGCAAAGTCGTATAGGGGTGGCACGATTCCGGCCTGCCGGGATCAGATCTGTCCTCGGATAGCCACCCGGGTTGACTGCTTGAGGCGCCGAGTAACCGGCGTCCCAGAGGAATGGCCGTCACGTGGGAGCAATCCCGCCATACAGAACCCGGCTTACAGGCCGGCTGGCACCTAAGACGTCCATTCGAGAGGTGAAGCGGCGTGCAAGGGATGCTATCCCTGCCCCTGCCGCGGTCCGGCGGGCCTCTGCCGCGCCGCCCATCAAAGGAGCGCCGAATGACCGTTCAATCGTCCTCCCGCCTGTCCCGCTCCCACCTGTCCCGCTCCCGCGTGCCCGCCCTGGCGGCAGCCCTCCTCGCCTTGCTCGCCCCATCGCTCGCGCAGGCCTGCACCCGCACCCTGTTCGTCGGCGCCGACCAGACGGTGATCACCGGCCGCAACATGGACTGGAAGGAGGACATGGGGTCCAATTTGTGGATCCTGCCCGCCGGCATGAAGCGCGATGGCGCCAGCGGCCCGAAGTCGCTGGAGTGGACCTCGAAATATGGCAGCGTGATCGTCTCCGGCTATGACGCCGGCACCACGGACGGCATGAACGAGAAGGGCCTCGTCGCCAATATTCTCTACCTCGCGGAGTCCGACTACGGCACGCCCCATGCCGGCAAGCCGTTCCTGTCGATCTCGCTCTGGGCGCAATATGTGCTCGACAGCCACGCCACCGTGGCGGAGGCGGTCGCCGACCTGAAGGCCGAGCCGTTCACGCTGCTCGCGCCGACCTTGCCCAATGGCGCACCCGCCGCGCTCCACCTCTCGCTCTCCGATTCGAGCGGCGATTCCGCGATCTTCGAGTATATCGGCGGCAAGCTCGTCATCCATCACGGTCGCGACTACACGGTGATGACCAACTCGCCGGCCTATGACCAGCAGCTCGCGCTCAATGCCTATTGGCAGGAGATCGGCGGGCTGACCTTCCTGCCCGGCACGAACCGCGCGGCGGACCGCTTCGCCCGCGCCTCCTTCCTGCTCGGCGCCATCCCCAGGAAGCTCGACCCCCATTATATCGCCGGCGTGCCCGGGCATTCCTTCGCCAATCAGGCGGTGGCGGGAGTGATGAGCGTGCAGCGCGCGGTGAGCGTGCCGCTCGGCATCACCACGCCGGACCAGCCCAACATCTCCTCCACGCTCTGGCGCACCGTCGCCGACCAGAAGAACCGGGTGTATTTCTTCGATTCCGCCACCCGTCCCAACACGTTCTGGGTCGCCTTCGACAAGGTGGACTTCGCGCCCGGCACCGGCGTGCGCAAACTCGACCTGGCAAAGGGCGAGGTCTATGCCGGCGAGGTCAGTGGCGAATTCCAGCCGTCCCCGCCTTTCAGCTTCCTGCCCGGCAAGCCGCCGGCGTGAGCCACCGGAGCTTTTCATGACCATCCGCATTCTCCTCGCCGGCGCCACGGGCTGGGTCGGCCGCGCCTTGGTGCCGGCCATCGCCGCCGCGCCGGACCTCGAACTTGCCGCCGCCGTGGCCCGCTCCGCCGCCGGAACCGTCATCGACGGCGCGCCGGTCTTCGCCAGCATCGAGGAGGCGCTCAAGGTCCCGGCCGACGTGCTGATCGACTACACCAAGCCCGGCGCGGTGAAGGCCCATGTCGCGGCCGCGCTCAATGCCGGGCTCCACGCCGTGGTCGGCACCTCGGGGCTCGGCGCCGCCGACTATGCCGAACTCGACACGCTGGCCCGCGAGCGCGGCCGGGGCGTGCTTGCCGCCGGCAATTTCTCCATCACCGCGACCCTGCTCAAGCGCTTTACCCTTGAGGCGGCTAAATATGTCGCCGATGTCGAGATCATCGACTACGCCTCCGCCGGCAAGCCCGACGCGCCCTCCGGCACCGCGCGCGAGCTGGCCGAGACGCTGGCCGGGGTACGGCTTCCCGCCACCAGCCGGCCGGTTTCCGAGGTCTCGGGCGTGCCGGCGACGCGCGGCGGCGCGTTCGGCGAGGGCGTGCGCGAGGTGCGGGTTCACGCGCTGCGCCTGCCCTCCTTCGTCCTCGGCGTCGAGAGCATTTTCGGTGCACCTGACGAGCGGCTCACCCTCCGCCACGATGCCGGCTCTTCGGCCGCGCCCTATGTCGCGGGCACGCTGCTGGCGGCGCGCAAGGTCAGCGGATGGACCGGCGTGCGGCGCGGGCTCGATACGCTGCTGGATTGACGGGCGAAGTTCGACGGCTCAGTCCTCGCCGGCCGGCGCTTCGGGCGCTGCGATCGGCGAGGCGAACTGACGCTCGTCGGTGAAGGAGCGCACATTGCCGGTCGAACCGGTGCTGGTGCGGTCGAGGCCCAGCCATTTGGCGAGCGGAATGCCGGCGGGCGGCAGCGGCACGCCCGGCGGGCGCGGGCGCGTCTGCTGCGCGGGAGCCGCCGCGGGGACAGGGGCGGGCTGCGCGGGATAGCCTTGAGCCGGATAACCTTGCGCCGGGTAACCCTCCCCGGGATAGGCCGGCGCCGGATAGGAAGGCGCGGCCGGATAGTCCGAGGTCGCGGGATAGGGCGAGAGCGGCGCGGCGCTCGGCTGCGGCCGGTAGTTCGGATCGACGCCATGGTTCGAGGGCTGGCCATAAGCCGGTTGCCCATAGCCGGGGGACAGCTGGATCGGCGCACCGACGGCGCCACCCGCGGGCGCCGGATAGGCCGAAGCCGCCGCGGGATAGGCTTGTGCCGGATAAGGCTGCGCGGGATAGGGCTGCGCGCGAGCTTGGGCGGGAGCGGAGACCGGGGCATTGCTGCTCACCGGCTCGCCCTCTTCGTCATAGGCCGGCTCGACCTCGTTGACCGGGCCGGGCGTCGAGACCATCGATCCCGGATAGCCGCGCATCGGCGGCGCCTTGTAGATCGGCAGGTTGGGCGGCCGCGGCACCACGGGCGCGGGCTTGCAGGTGGTGCTGCGGGAGGCGCGGCGCATCAGGTCCACATGGATGTGGTTGTAGTGGTAGATGTTCGAGCCCGGCGCCAGCACCACGGTGAAGCGCTGGCAGGCCGAGGCCTGCACGGTGCGCAGGAAGCCGGCCTCGTCAGGGCGCCCCTTCCAGCCGGACTGCACCGAAATCTCGCGTCCGTCGGCCAGCACGAAGCCACCAATATCCAGCCCGTTGCCGAAGGCGTGCTCGGAGGTCTTCCCGGTCTTCGCGCCGTTCATCTTGCGGCAGGAATAGGAGGACATCTGCTTCACCTTCGCCACCGGCTGGCCGAACCAGGCCATGGCGGCGGGCTGGATATCCTGCTCGATCCAGCGGTCGACCGCCGAGGTCATCGGGCAGGCTAGCGTCGCCTTGGGTGCCACTTCCACCGAGCCGTTGCCGAAGGCCGATATCTTGAAGGGATGGTCCATGCCGCAGGTGCCGGCGCCGTCGATCGCGCGCATCGGCTGGATGTAGGCGGAAGGCTTGACCAAGCCCTCCGCCAGACACCGCTGTTCAGCTGCCGAGCGCCAGGGTTCGCGCTGTTCCAGCCCGAACTTGCAACCCGAGAGCCCCAGAAGGACGAGCGGGGCTACGAAAAACCAGGATACGCCGCGCGCCATGTCGGCAAGCTAGAACCGCTTTGGTTGACAGCCGGTTAAGAGCAGCGCGCGTCTTCGACCTGAAAATGCAAATGGCCGGAGAGAACTCCCCGGCCATTTATTTCGAATTTTAAAACGATTTAGATATTCTTCACGATATCCTCGACCATTTTCTTGGCGTCGGCGAAGAGCATCATGGTGTTGTCGCGGAAGAACAGCTCGTTCTCGACGCCGGCATAGCCGGCCGCCATGCCGCGCTTGATGAACAGCACGGTCTTGGCCTTCTCGACGTCGAGGATCGGCATGCCGTAGATCGCCGAGGTCGGGTCGGTCTTGGCCGCCGGGTTGGTCACGTCGTTGGCGCCGATGACGAAGGCCACGTCCGCCTGCGCGAACTCGGAGTTGATGTCCTCCAGCTCGAACACCTCGTCATAGGGCACGTTGGCTTCCGCCAGCAGCACGTTCATGTGCCCGGGCATGCGCCCCGCCACCGGGTGGATGGCGTACTTCACCTCGACGCCCTCCTCCTTCAGCTTGTCGGCCA
>NZ_JAZDRM010000036.1:0-45812 GCF_047501495.1 Ancylobacter sp. G4_0304
AAGGGCTCACACCCTTAAGCACTCGACAGTTTTCCCTCCGGCGACCGCCGGTCCGAAGACCTCGTCTCTGTCGGGATCAACCAGAGGAGCGTCAGCACCGCGTCAGCGGCGCGCCCCGTCGATGGGCTGGGTTATAGGGGGACCTTCAAAACCTGTCAACGCCCTTTTTCAGATTTCCGTCACGCCGAGATGACTGTGGAAAAGCCGGTCATCGAAATTCGGAAAATCCTTATTCTCCATGATCTTATGGCTAGGAGGCTCGCCAGGCGTCCGAAAAAACTCGCCCGAAAGCCCTGAAAAGAACGCCCGCCACGCCCTTTCCAGGGCGGACATAAGCCGCGTCGCGTCTCGGTTCAGAACGCCCGCTTCAGCGTCCAGCCCAGACGGCTATAGAGATAGCGCTGATAGCTGAGCACATCGACCCGCCGCAGGTCGCGCACCCGCGAGCCGTCGCGCGTGCGCAGCGCGAGCACGATTTCCTGCATGATCTGGTTGGTGAACTGCAGGAAGGCCGGGTCGGGCTCGGCCGGCGTATGGAGCGCCAGCGCCATCATCGGCGCGCCGCGCAGTCGCATGGTGCGGATCAGCGAGGCCAGCAGCGGCGAACCGCAATTCTCCGAGACGAAGAATGCCCAATTATGGATCGAGCGCATATGCTCTGCCGGTGTTCCGTGGAACTGCGCGCGGTGGGAAGCGGCGGTCAGCTCGTGCAACTCGTCGAACGCCGCGTCGCTGGCGTGCAAAGCGAACAGTGCGGCGGCCTCGCCCTCGATCAGCGAACGCACCGACCAAACCTCGTCGCACAGTTGTTGCTCCAGAAGCGGCACCTGGATGGTGCGGGCCGGCGTTACTTCCAGAGCATCGTCCGCCACCAGTCGGGCGACCGCCTCGCGCACAGGCTGCATACTGGTGCCATAGGTGGTGGCGAGCGAGCGCAGCGACACCTTGGCACCCGGCAGCATGTTGCCGTCGAGCATGTCCTGCCGGATTGCGGAATAGACCTGATCCGAAAGCGTGCTGGTTCCGTTGAGTAGCGCCACCCGTTCCCCCATCCCGGCGGCCGGCGGTTCCGCGTTGCGCGGCCGCCGGCTCCTCGCCTCGCTCGTGGCTTTCCTTAGAAGCTTTTCGCTTGCGATGAAATCCTCCCGTGGCCTTGGCGGGGCGGGCATGCCCGCGATCCCGCAACAGCAAGGCTTTGCGATGTGATCACATAACCAGATTCGCACGCAAGTGCGGCGAGGAAAGCTCACATTATACTGGAACGTACCCGATTCGTCGGAGAAACCTGACCTCATCTTGACGCCCGAACGGTTCCGCCTGTAGCCTCGCGGATTATCTGTGATCACACTAGCGGGAAGAAGCGATGAACGTGCTCGCGCCGGGTTCGAACCAGGTCGGTAATGCCGTCCTGCTGCCGTTTTCCAACCTTCAGACGCTGCGCGAGCAGCGCCCGCTGATGTTCGTCGGCGGCAAGGGCATCTACACATTCGACGAGGCCGGGCGCGACTATATCGAGGCGGTCTCGACCTTTTACTGCGTCAATCTCGGCTTCAGCGACGAAGAACTGATCGAGGCCGCGATCCAGCAGCTCCGTGCGCTGCCGATGTACCCCTCGGGAATCCACCGCACCGTTCCGGTGGTGATGGAGCTCGCCGAGCGCCTCGCCGAGGCCTCGCCCGTGCGCGGCGGTCATGTCATGTTCGCCACGACCGGATCGGAAGCCAATGATCAGCTGGTGAAGTTTACCTGGTACGCCAACCGCGTGGCCGGCGAGCCCCAGCGCCGCAAGATCATCTCGCGCCGCGCCTCCTATCATGGCGGCACCATCGCCACGACCGCGCTAGGCGGCAGCGCCGCGCTGCAGGAAGCGTTCGGTATCCGCACCGATGACAGCCTGTTCGTCACGCACCCCACCTGGCCGATCGGCGCCCTCCCGGACGAGACCGAGGACGCCTATTGCGACCGCCTGGTCGAGGAGCTGCGCCAGACCATCGAAGCCGCCGGCCCCGAGACCATCGCCGCGATGATCGCCGAGCCGGTCTCGGTGTCCTCCGGCATGTTCCCCCCGCCGAAGGACTATTTCCCGAAGATCAAGGCGGTGCTCGACGAGTACGGCATCCGGCTCTATGCCGACGAAGTGGTCACCGGCTTCGGGCGCACCGGAAAGATGTGGGGCAGCCAGACCTTCGGCGTGGAGCCGGACTGCATCAGCTGCGCCAAGGGCCTGTCGGGCGCCTATCAGCCGATCTCGGCCGTGGTGATGTCGGACGAGTTCTACAGCTTCCTGGAGCAGGGCTCCAATACCGCCGGCATCTTCAATCACGGCGGCACCTATGGCGGCCATCCGGTCTCCGCGGCCGTCGCACTCAAGGTGCTCGACATCTTCGAGAAGCGGAACATCCTCGGCCATGTCCAGTCGGTTATGCCGGTCTGGCAGAAGGCGTTGGCGAGCCTGGAAGACCACCCCTTCGTCACCGCCACGCGCTGCGTCGGCCTTGCCGGCGCGGTGCAGCTCGCCCGTCCCGGCGAGGGCAAGGCGGGCGCCTCGCCCTCGCTGACCCCCGGCGGCCTCGCCCAGCAGGTCTATGAGGCCGGCCTCGCCGCCGGCGTGGTGGTGCGGCCGCTTCAGGGTTCCATTGTGCTGGCCCCGCCGCTGATCATCACTGAAGCCGAGATCGGCGAGTTGGCGCGCCGGCTGCGCCTCGCGCTGGACACGGTGCTCGCCGCCGGCTGACGGCGCCGTGGCCTTGCCGAACCGGCCAGCGGGAGGCCCGTCCTTCCACTGGCTTCTCTCGTCTCCGGCCCAGATCGCGGGAGACGCTTCGCACGCCTCGCGGACCCATCGCCATCATGCGTTTCACCGATAAGCTGCTCGCCATCGGCGTCGTCGCCTGCTGGGCGGGCAATCTCGTGCTCGTCAAGCAGGGCGTCACCGAAATCCCGCCCATGCTGCTGAGCGTGATGCGCTTTGGGCTGGTCGCGGCCATCCTCGTCCCGTTCACCCGCATCGAGCGCCGGCATCTGCCCTGGCTGGCGCTGGCCTCGGTCACCTTCGGCACGCTGCATTTCGGGATGCTGTTCGTGGCGCTCAGTCTCGCGGAAGTCGGTACCAGCACGGTGCTGATGCAGCTCGGCGCGCCGATGGCGAGCCTGATGGCCTGCGCTGCCTTCGGCGAGCGGCTGCGCCCGGCGGCGCTGGTTGGGCTCGCCCTTACCATTGCCGGCGTGCTGGCGCTTTCCTTCGGGCCGGGCTTTCCCGCGCCCCTGCCCTTCGCGCTGCTGCTCATCAGCGCCGCTGGCTGGGCGGTGACCAATCTGATCATCAAGGCCATGCCACGCATCGATCCGCTGGCCTTCACCGGCTGGTCGGCGCTTTTCAGCGTGCCACAGCTCGCCGTGCTGACCCTGCTGTTCGAGCCGCATGGGCTGGCGAGCCTCGAAACCGCCGGCGTCCATGGCTGGGGCGCCCTGGCCTACAGCGTCGTGCTGTCCTCGGTGCTGGCCTATTGGGTCTGGTATTCGCTGCTGGAGCGCAACCCGGTGACCGCCGTGGTACCGTTCTCCATGCTGAACCCGGTGATCACCATCAGCATGGGCGCCCTGTTCTTCGCCGAGCCGGTGCCGCCGATGAAAATCCTCGGCACCGGGCTGATCCTTGCCGGGGTTATATTGGTGCTGCGTCGCCCGTTGCGGGTCGCCACCACCTGACGCCTTGTCCGGGAAGGAGCCGACGCCGGAGCTGCCGGCGCCGGGTTCGCCTCACAGGATGTCGGTGCCGTGCCAGCCCTGTGCGCGCTTGGCCCAGAACGCTTCCTTCAGCTTCATCGAGATCGGCCCGGGGCGGTCATTGCCGAAAATGCGCCCGTCGAGCCGCGAGGCGGGCATGATGCCGCCCGCTGTGGTCGAGGTGAAAATCTCGTCGGCATTGCGCAGCTCGTCCTCGGAGACCTCGCGCACTTCGAGCTTCAACCCCAGTTCCTCGCACAGTTCGAACACCGACTTGCGGGTGATGCCGTCGAGCCCGCCGCGGATCGGGGTCGCGACGACGCCGTCAGTGATGCAGAACACATTGAAGCCCGGCCCTTCGGTGACATTGCCGTCATGATCGAGCAGCACGGCGAAATCGGCGCCGGCTGCCTTGGCCTCGAAAAGCGATTCGGTGAGATCGCCCCACATGAAGTTCTTCACACGCGGATCGAAGGAATCGACCGGCATGCGCCGCACTTTGGAGACGATGAGATGCATGCCGCGCACCTCCATTTCCGGGGTAATGATGGAAATCCAAGGTACCGCCGAGCACGACAGATAGGCGCGGCAGGAGGCGGGGTGGCGCAACGCGCCGGGCGCGGGCGAGGCGCGCAGGCACTCCATCGAAACATAGGCGTCGCGCACATCCGCCATCAGCACCAGCTTCATCAGGATGTCCCGGATCTCCTCGTCGCTTTCCGGAGGGTCCATGTGGAGCGCGGTCATCGAGGCGCGGAAGCGCTTGATGTGGTCGTCGAGTCGGAAGAACCGCCCGTCCTTCACGCCCACCACGTCATAGGTGACGTCGGAGCGACGATAGCCCCAGTGCGTCACCGGGATCTTCGCCTCGGCGAGCGGCATGAAGCTGCCGTCGAGATAGGCCGCCGCGCCGGCATATTTGCCGCGCAACGCGGAAAGGTCGGTGTTCACCGCATCCATGAATTCGGGTCCTTGCAGGTTGGGAACGGCAACGTCAGGAAGCTGTGCCGCCAGCGCGGCGCCGCATGATGAGGACCAGCGCCATCAGCACGATGGTGCCGGCAATGAAGAGAAAAGCCGCCGCCGCGATGGCCGGGCTGATGTTGTCGCGCAGCTCGGCGAACATCTGCCGCGCGATGGTGCGTTGGCCGGGGCCGGCGAGGAAGATGTTCAGCACCACCTCATCCAGCGATACGGCGAAGGCGAGCACCGCGCCGGTAAGGATGCCCGGCACGGCGAGCGGCAGGGTGACGTGCCAGAGCGTGGCCGCAGGCCCGGCGCCGAGGCTGGCGGAAGCGAGCTCCAGCCTCGTGTCCATACCCTGCAGCGAATTGGTCACGCTCACCATCACCAGCGGGATCGCGATCACCGTGTGAGCGATAATCATGCCGAGATAGCTGCTGGACAGTCCGAAACGGGCGTAGAGGATCTGCAGCCCCACGCCTAGCACCACCGCCGGCACCACCATCGGCAGCAGGAACAGGGTGGAAAGCGGCGTGGTGACGAAACGCAGCTTCTCGCGCAGGCCGAGCGAGGCCAGTCCGCCGAGTACCGTCGACAGGAGCGTGGTGCCGATACCGATGATCAGGCTGTTGACGATCGCCGCCCGCCATACCGGGTTGGTCACCAGCACGTCGAACCAGCGCAGCGAGAAGGACGGGATCGGATAGATCAGGAACAGGCTGGAGGTGAAGGCCAGCGGCAGGATCACCACCAGCGGCAACAGGAGGAAGCAGACGGCGAGAATGCCAAACACGGAGGAAATGAGCTTGCCGGGGCGCATCACATCCTCCCGCTGACGCTGTCGCGGCCCGAGAGCTGGGCGTAGACCACATAGAGCACGAGGGTGACGATCAGCAGCACCAGGCCGAGCGCGCTCGCCATGCTCCAGTTCGCGGTCTGGGTGGAATAGAAGGCGATGATCGCACTGATCATCTGGTCGCCGGCGCCCCCGACCAGTGCCGGGGTGATGTAGTAGCCGACCGCCGTCATGAACACGAGCAGCATGCCGGAGATCACGCCGCGCAGGCTCAGTGGCAGCATGACATGGAGGAAGGCACGCAGCGGATGCGCGCCGAGCGACGTCGCCGCCGGCATCAGGTTGCTCGGGATCGTCACCAGCACGCTGTAGATCGGCAGCACCATCAGCGGCAGCAGCACATGGGTCATGGCGATGACCACGCCGGTGCGGTTGAAGATCAGCGACAGCGGAGAGGAGATGACGCCGGTGCTCATCAGGAAACCGTTGATCAACCCTTGTTCCTGGAGAAGGATGAACCAGGCAGCGGTGCGCACCAGCAGCGAGGTCCACAGCGGCAGCAGAACGGCGGCGAGCAGGATCGCGCGCGTCGTCCCGGTCGAGGCGGCGGTGAGCAGGGCATAAGGATAGCCGATCAGCACGCAGAAGAAGGTGACGACGGCGGCGATCCAGAAGGTGCGGCCGAAGATAAGCCGGTTCGCGGATGCCCCCTCCGCCATCGACACGATGTCACCCGCGTTATTGCGCTCCAAATCGACGGCGGCCAGCAAATAGCGGTCGGTCCTCGGTTCCAGCGCGTCGGCGATGGCGATCCAGTAGGGCGGCTGCATCCAGCGCTTGTCCACCGGTTCCAGCATCGGCCCGGTCTCGGGCTTGGCGACCGCCGAAATGGTCTTGCTCATCAAGGTGCGGAAGCCGGACTGCGCGCTGTTGAGCCGGCGCACCATGTCGCCGACCGCCTTCTCGTCGGTCGCCGCGCGCAAATCGGCGATCAGCGCAACCTGCATTGCCTCGCTCGGCGGCGAGGTGCGGTCCCAGTCGGCGACGGCATCGGCGGTGCGCGGCAATATCTGCAGCACCGCCGTGTCGGAGATCGACTGCTTGACCATGATGACCAGCGGCCAGACGAAGAACACGGCGATGAACAGCGCCATCGGCAGGACCAGCAGCATGGCGCGGGTCCTACGGTTCCACAGCCGGGCCATCATGGCGCGATCACCCAGCAGTCGTCGGCGGCGAAAGTGGCGTGAAGCCGCGCGCCCTGCGGCCATTCCGCGGCGCGGCGGTCGCGCCGTGCGATGAAGCGCTGGCCGGCGCCCTGAAGCTGCACCCGGAAGTGATCGCCCTGATAAATGGTATCGCTGACGGTGACCGGGAAGCTGTTGGCCGCCGCCGGCGGATCGGAAAGCTCGACCTTTTCCGGGCGGATCGTCACCAGCACCTTGGCGCCGCTCTCAAGCCCGTCACGCGCACGCACCCGCATCATGCCGCCATCGGCAAGCCGGACCATGGCCTCGCCGCCGTCACGGCCGGCGATCTCGCCTTCCATCAGATTGGTCTCGCCGATGAACTCGGCGACGAAGCGGGTGGCGGGGTGGTCATAGATCACGCGCGGCGTGTCGATCTGCTCGATGCGCCCCTTGTTGAACACCGCGATACGGTCCGACATGGTGAGCGCCTCGGACTGGTCGTGGGTCACGAACACGATGGTGAGGCCGAGACGGGCATGCAGTTCGCGGATGTCGAGCTGCATCTGCTCACGCAATTGCTTGTCGAGCGCGCCGAGCGGCTCGTCCATCAGCACCACACCGGGCTCGAACACCAGCGCGCGCGCCAGTGCGACTCGCTGCTGCTGGCCGCCGGAAAGCTGCGAGGGCTTGCGGTCCTTCATGGTGGAGAGCTGCACCATGTCGAGCGCGCGCTCGACGCGGCTCTGGATTTCCGCACGGCCGACGCCGCGCATCTTCAGCGGAAACGCCACGTTCTGCGCCACACTCATATGGGGGAACAGCGCGTAGCTCTGGAACACCACCCCCATGTTGCGCCGGTGCGAGGGAATGTCGTTGATCATGTTGCCGTCAACATAGATCGTCCCCTCGGACGCATCCTGGAAGCCGGCGAGCATCATCAGGATCGTGGTCTTGCCCGAGCCGGACGGGCCGAGCAGGCTGAGGAATTCGCCACGGACGATGTCGAGCCGCAGATTGTCGACCACGCGGAGCGAACCGTAGGTCTTGGTCACCCCGTCGAGGCGGATATGGAAGTCAACCACCAGGCAATCTCCATTCGAAGCCCCGCCCCGCCGGCACACGCCGGACCGGGACGCGCTGCGGGGCGCGAGTGTCGGGCGCCGGCGGCCGCAGTCGCCGGCGTGGAATGGCAGCCGTCCTTGCAACCCCCGCGCCGTTTGAGCGGCGCGGGGACATGCGGGAGCGGCGGCGTCAGCGCGTGGCGAGCCAGGCGTTGAAGCGCTGGGTCAGGCTCTCATTGTTGTCGATCCAGAACTCGACGCCGAGCGGCAACGCGCCCTTCAGGTTCTCGACATTGGTCGGCAGGTTCTTTTCCAGCTCCGGCGGGACCTCGGCGGCAGCCTTCTTGTTGGTGATGCCGTAGGCGACGTATTTCGGCATCTTGGCCTGGTTCTCGGGCTGGCTCATGAAGGCGATCGCCTTCTGGGCGGCCTCCTTGTTGGCGGAGCCCTTGAGGATCACCCAGCTGTCGGTGGCGACGACGTTGCCCGGCCACACGAACACGAACTTCTTGCCTTCCTTGGCATTCACGTTGGAGACGCGGCCATTATAGGCGGCGCTCATCGCCACTTCGCCCGAGGCGAGATACTGGATCGGCTGCGCGCCGGCTTCCCACCAGATCAGGTTGGGGCCGAGCTCTTCCAGCTTCTTGAAGGCGCGGTCGACGCCTTCGGGCGTGGCCAGCACCTCGTACACCTTGTCGGCCGGCACGCCGTCGCCCATCAGCGCGAATTCCAGCGTGTATTTCGGGCCTTTGCGCAGGGCGCGCTTGCCGGGATATTTCTTGAGGTCCCAGAAGTCGGCCCAGCTCTTCGGCCCGTCCGGCCACTTCGCGCTGTCATAGGCGAGGCCGGTGCCCGAGGTCAGCGTGCCGATGCCGCAATCGCTGACGCTCTCCTCCAGGAAGTCCTCCTTGGGGCCGATCTGCGCCCAGTCGAGCTTCTCATAGATCCCGTCCGCGCAGCCGAGCACCAGCTCCTCGGATTCGACCTGCACCACGTCCCAGTTCGGGTTGCCGGCATTCACCTTCGACTGCAGGACGCCGTAGCCGCCGTCCCAGGAATCCTCCAGGACCTTGATGCCTTCCTTGGCCGCGAACGGCTTGAAGTAAGCCTCGCGCTGGCCGTCCTGCGTGGCGCCGCCCCAGCCGACAATGGTGAGGTCGCCCGCCAGGCCGGGAGTCGCGGCAAAGGCCAGGATCGCGGCCGACACGAGGCCGAGCCCGCGGATTCCGTTCTTGATGGTCATGCTGTTCTCCTGTGGATGATCTTGCGTGTTTTGGGGGCCGGCGGCTCACGCCGGCTCCAGGGTGGCGGCCGCGAGCGAGGCGGCAACATCGTCCAGGGCCTGGGTGAACAGCGCGAGCAGCGCGTCCACCTCGGCGATGGTGATGATGAGGGGCGGCGAGAAACCCACCGTGTCGACCATGGCGCGGGTCAGCACGCCGAGTTCCTGCAGCCGCGTGTTGACCAGCAGACCAAGCGCGCCCGGCTGGCCGGGGATCGCGGTCTTGGTCTCCTTGTCGAGCACCAGCTCGACCGCCGCCATCAGTCCGACGCCGCGCACATTGCCGACCAGCGGATGATCGGCGAGCTTGGCGAGACCCGCGCGCAGATGCTCGCCTGAACGCGCGGCGTTCTCGACCAGCCTGTCCTCCTCGATGATACGCAGCACCTCGACCGCGGCGGCGGCCGCCACCGGATGGCCGCTTGCCGTGAAGCCGTGGCCAAGAATGCCGAGATCACCGCTCTGCTCGATGATCGGGGCGACGGTCTTCTCGTTCACCATCACCGCCGAGATCGGTAGATAGGCCGAGGAGAGCTGCTTGGAGAGCGTCATGATGTCCGGCTCAATGCCGAGCGTGGTCGAGCCGAACATGGTGCCGGTGCGCCCGAAACCGCAGATCACCTCGTCAGCGACGGTGAGAATGTCATATTTTCGCAGCACCGCCTGCATCTTGGGCCAGTAATCCATCGGCGGCACGATCACACCGCCCCCGCCCATGACCGGCTCGCCGATGAAGGCCGCGATGGTCTCGGGCCCCTCGGCGAGGATCAGCGCCTCCAGTTCTTCGGCCAGGCGCGTGGCGAAGGCGCTCTCGCTCTCGCCCGGCAAAGCGTTGCGGTAATGATCCGGCGCGGTGACGCGCAGCACCCCGTCGAAGACCAGGTCGAAGCCGCGATGGTTTCCGGGCAGCCCGGTCAGGCACGAGGCCGCCGCGGTGAGGCCGTGGAAAGCGCGCTCGCGGGCAATGAACTTCTTCTTCTGCGGCTGACCCATGGCATTGGAGCGGTACCAGACCAGCTTCATCACCGTGTCGACCGCCTCGGAGCCGGAGTTCGTGAAGAACACCTTGCTCATCGGCGCAGGCGCCATTGCGATCAGCTTCTCGGCGAGGTCGACCACCGGCCCGTGCGAGCGGTGCGCGAAGGTGTGGTAATAGGGCAGCGTCTTCATCTGCTTGTAGACGGCATCGGCGACGCGATCGTCGCTGAAGCCCAGCCCCGCGCACCACAGCCCGGCCAGCGCCTCGATATATTTGCGGCCCGAGGCGTCGAACACATGGATGCCCTCGCCGCGCTCGATGACGAGCGGACCGGCCTCCAGATGCTTCTTGGCATTGGTCGCCGGATGCAGATGAAAGGCGATATCACGCGCCTCAACCGAGTTGGGGATAGGCATATTGGCTCCTCGACGGATTGCCCTGCAAAGCGGCAGACGCAGCATGCAGAGCGGTTAAATTGTGATCACAGCGATCTGAAACGACTGAAATACCAGCGAAATTTCCGGAAAACTCACATCCGTTTCCGTTGACTTCACGCGAAAAGCCCAGTTTCAGTGATAATGTGATCACAGATTATAGCGTTAATCTCCAGTGGCTTGGGCTCTTGTTCGAGCTGAGAACATCCCTCGCAAAAGCCGTTCCACATTGCCCCGGCCGCGTTCCACCTTTCGTCTGGGTGGCAAGAATCCGCTGCCGTTGCGGCACTGCCGAGCCGCCGAGAACGGGCGGCGCTGGCGCGCACGTCCTTGTCCCACAACGTAAAAACGCGACGCCCGGCCGTGAGCCGGGCGCCGCGCAGCGGTGGAAAGTCGCAGATTGGAAACGGCGGGCCTCCCCGCCGGGCAGGCTATTCGCCGGGGGAAACCCCACGTCCGGCGCGCAGCGAAGCCATGCTTTCAAGCACGCCGTCGCGCCGTATCAGCCCGTGGAACAGGGCTGCCGCCAGATGCATCAGCACCAGCGCAAACAGGGCGAAGGCCAGATAGACATGCGCGTTCCACAACAGCGTGTGCAGCGCGTCACTCTGGGCGACCAGCGCCGGCAGCCGGATGCCGCCGAGCAACACCACCGGATAGCCACCCGCCGACAACATCGCCCAGCCGATGAGCGGCATGCCAATCATCAGGGCATAAAGCGCATAATGTGACAGATGCGCGGCGAGCTTCATCGGCACGGGCAGGTCCGCCGGCAGCTTCGGCGCCCCCTGGAACACGCGTACCGCCAGCCGGACCACCGCAAGCGCCAGAATGGCGATGCCGAGCGTCTTGTGAGTGGCGAGCAGCGGCACATAAGCCGGCACCACGATCGAGACCATGGCGATGCCAATGAATAGCATCGCCAGTATCGCCACGGCCATCAGCCAGTGGAGCGTGCGCTGCAGAAGCGTGAACCGGCTCGCAACCTGACGCGTTTCCTGGCTCATGGCGTGGCACTCCCGGGCTGAGGCGAGGCGGCGGCCGGAGCCGGCTGGCGGGGGTAGTCCTTCGCCTCTGCGGTGCGCAAATTATAGGAGCGCGCATAGGCGGCCGAGCGGGCGGCGGGGAACGGATCGTCGGAGACCGCGATGCCGTCCGGCAGGATGGTCGGGTCGAAATTGATGTCGCGGCACGGCCCATCGGCCTCGGCCTCGATCGCGTCGACCACCAGCGTGCCGGCCTCGATCGCGCGCCGCTCCGCCGGCCAGGGCTGGCTCGGGTCGTTGGTCGGGTCGCCGGGTGCGGCCACTGTGACCATCAGCTTCCAGCTCTGCGGCGCGCTGGCCACTCGTGTGGCGATCTCGGTTTCCAGATGGTCGGGGCCGAGTGCGGCGAGCTTTGCGTCGGTGAGCGGCGTTACCGGGGCCTCCGGCACCAGCGCCCAGCGCACCGCCTGCGTTTGCCCTTTCGCATTGGTGAACAGGAAGGCGTTCAGGCTGTGAAAAGCGTCCTCAGCGTAGCTGCCCGTATAGGGCGCGCTCTTGGCCCAGGCCACAAATCTGGGAAACTCCGGGTGGGCGGCGATGAACGCCGGCATCGCCCCCGCGTCCTTGCTGTGCGACGCCGTTAGCAGGGCATAGAAGGCCTCCGGGGTCGCCACCGGGAACACGGGCGGGTCAATCATCGCCGCCCGCCACACCTGCCCGTCCGGGGCGGTGATCTGCAATCCCATGCCGCGCACCCGAACCGTGGCGTCCGGCGCATTCGGGTCCGGCGTGCCGAGATTAAAGCGGCCGAGCACCGGGAAACTCCCGCTCGCCAGCATCGGCGCCCGCGACAGCGCCGCCGCATTGCCAGTCGAGCGGAACTCGCCAGTGAAACAGATGCCCTTGGCGTGGTTGCGCCGGTGGCCGAGCGCCGGCCCGCCGGGCGGCGCCAGCGCGCCGACGAGGCGCGCCGGCGTCAGCCGGTCTGGCGATAGGAACCCGCCGGTATAGGCGAAAGCGCCAGCTCCGACGGCGACGATTCCGCCGATGAGCGCGAGAGAGGCCAGCACGGCGGGTGCCGAGGGTGGCGGTCGTTGGGCCATGGCGGTCTCCGCAAACCATCGGCCCGCCACCCCAGAACGACCGCCGACTTCCTGACATTCAACCTAAGGCACGCCGTGTCGAAGAGATTACCTGAACGCCCGCTCCTTGCCCATTAGCCCTCGCGGTTCACACCCGATCTTCGCCTCTTACGGCCGTCAGCTCTCCATCGCATCGAGCTCGCCAACCGCCCGCGCCAGCCGCGCGAGGTTCTCCGCCGTATAGGCGCGATAGTCGAAATCGATGACCGAATGCATCTCGGAGACCATGCTCCACAAGGATTCGCGCAGCAGCGAGGCCACCAGCATCGCCTGCAACCGCACCCGCAACGCGTCGTCCGGCGGACGCCCGTAATAGAGGCCGAGCATCTCGTCGCGCTGGGCAGCGTCGAAGTCGTTATTGGACGCGAGCCCGCCGAGATCGAACAGCGGCGTGTTGAACCCGCCATAATCCCAGTCGATCAGCCAGAGCCGGGCGCCATCGTCGATGAAATTGGCCGGCAGCAGGTCGTTATGGGTGAACGCCACCTCGCTCGCTCCCAACCGCGCCTCGACCCGCTCGGCCAGCGCGGCAAAGCCCGGCAGCTCGTCCGCCAGCCGATGGCCGCCGTCGCGCAGCGTGTGGAGATAGGCGCGCAGCACATGGAAGGTCCAGAACGCGAGCGCCGGCCCGCGCAATTCGCGCGTCACGCCGACATGGGCGCGGCGTACCAGCTCGACCACGCGGGACAGGTTCGCGCGGACATCCGCCTCGCCATAGGTTCGGCCCTCGATGAAATCGATCACCAGCAGCCCCGGCTCGGCATGGCGCAGCGCCGGCGATATGCCCGCCGCCTCGGCCGCGCGCGCCGCCGCGAGTTCGTTAAAGCGCATGACATTGTGCAGCGGGATGTCGTCGCCCAGCCGCACCACATAGGTCGCCCCGGCATCCTCCACCACGAAATTGGTGTTGGTGATGCCGCCACCGAGCGGGCGCGGCTCAACCGGGGTGCGCCAGAAGCCAAGGGCGCGGATTCGGTCTTCGGGGCTCTGCGGCATGGGGCGATCCGGTGGACGGAGAGGGTGCGTGGTCCCGGAGAGCGAGGCAACGGGCGTGCCGAACCTAACCGCCTATCGCGCCATGGCCCGGCTTCTTCCCCTCTCCCCAGCAGGAAGAGGGGTGGTTTCCCTAAGCGAAAATCCGCTCATTCTCCGGGTCGTACAAAGCGCCGAGGTGAATCTTCGCCGGCACCCGCTCCATGGCGACTTCCAGCTCATAGTCGCCCGCGAGCAGGAAAGCGTCGTCGAGCCCGCCTTCCGCGCGGCGCACATAGCCGTGCCCGATCGGCAGCCCGACGGTCGGCCCGACGCCGGCGGAGGACAGCCAGCCCATGCGCTCGCCATTGCGATAGATGGTTTCGCGGCCGAGCAGGATGACATTGGGGTCCGCGACCGTGAAACCAGCGAGCCGCTTCTTTAAAGGCTGGCCGACCTTGGCCTCCAGCGCGGCGCGGCCGATGAAATCCCGGCCAGAATTGAGTTGCACTGCCCAGCTCAGGCCCGCCTCGAACGGTGTCTGGTCCGGGCCGACATCCGAGCCCGAGGCCCAGTAGCCCTTCTCCAGCCGCAGCGTCTCCAGCGCGCGATAGCCGACATTGGCGATCGCGAATTCCTCGCCCGCCGCCATCAGCGCCTCATAGACCGTGAGCGCGAATTCGGTGGGCAGGTGCAACTCATAGCCCAGTTCGCCGGCATAGGTGAGCCGCAGCGCCCGCACCGGTGCGCCAGCTAGGCGGATCTCGCGCAGGCTCGCATAGGGGAAGCCGGCATTCGACACGTCGTCGCGCGTCAGCTTTTCCAGCAGCTTGCGGGAATTCGGCCCGATCAGGGTCAGCACTGCATAGGCCGAGGTGATGTCCACCAGATGCGCATCGAGCGCGGACGAGATGTTGCGGCGGATCCAGTCGAAATCATGGGTCGCGGCACCGGTGCCGGCGATCACGTAATAGGAGGTCGGCGAAAGCCGGGCGACCGTGACGTCGCATTCGATGCCACCACGCTCGTTCAGCATCGGCGCGTAGGTCACGCTGCCCGCGGGGCCGCTGACGTCCGCCGCACTGAGATAAGACAGCGCTGCCTCGGCGTCTTTTCCCATCAGCAGGAACTTGGCGAAGGAGCTCTGGTCGAGAATGCCGAGCGACGAACGCGCCGCGCGGTTCTCGCGAGCCACCGGACCGGACCAGTTCGGGCGCCCATAGGTGTAGATGTCCCTGGCCTCCTCGCCCTCGGCTGCGAACCAGTTCGGCCGTTCCCAGCCGAGCTTCTCGCCGAACACCGCGCCCTGGGCTTTCAGCCGGTCATAAAGCGGGGAGCGGCGGAGCGGGCGGCCGGAGGCGTGCTCCTCATGCGGCCAGGCGATGGTGTAGTGCTTGCCATAGGCTTCCAGCGTGCGCGCCCGCACCCAGCCGACATCCTGATGGTTGCGGCCGAAGCGCAATATATCGACCGGCGACAGGTCGTAGGGCGGGCGGCCATTGCCCGCGATCCATTCCGCCAGCGCCTTGCCCGCGCCGCCGCCCGAGGCGATGCCGAAGGCGTTGAAGCCGGCGCCGACATAAAAGCCGGTCAGTTCCGGCGCCTGCCCGAGGATGAAATTGCCGTCCGGGGTAAAGCTCTCCGGGCCGTTGATCAGTTCCTTGATGCCGGCGGTCTCCAGCGCCGGCACGCGGCCGAGCGCCAGCTCCATGATCGGCTCGAAATGATCGAAATTAGAAGGCAGTAGCTGGAAATTGAAGCCCTCCGGGATGCCGTCCGCGGCCCAGCCGATCGGGTTCGGCTCATAGCCGCCCATGACGAGGCCGCCCACCTCCTCCTTGTAATAGGTCAGCCGGTCGGGATCGCGCAGCGTTGGCAGGTTGGGGGTGACGCCCTCGATGCGCTCGGTGACCATGTACTGGTGCTCGACCGAGACAAGGGGAACGTTCACGCCCGCCATCGCGCCGATCTCGCGTGCCCATTGCCCGGCACAATTCACCACGATCTCACAGGCGATGGAGCCGCGCGACGTCTCGACGCTGGTGACGCGGCCGTTCCTCACCGTCAGGCCGGTGACCAGCGTATCCTCATGAATCGTCACGCCTTTCATCCGCGCGCCCCGGGCCAGCGAGGCGGTGATGTCGGAAGGATTGGCCTGCCCGTCAGTGGGCAGGAAGGCCGCACCGACCACGTCGGAAATATCCATCAGCGGCCACAGTTCCTGCGCCTCCTTCGGCGTCAGGAGATGCATTTCGAGGCCGAAGGAGCGGGCGGTGGTGGCTTGCCGCTTCACCTCGGTCCAGCGCTCCTGATTGCAGGCGAGACGCAGGCCACCATTCATTTTCCAGCCGGTGGCGAGGCCGGTCTCTTCCTCCAAGGTACGGTAAAGCTTGACGGATTCGCCGAGCAGCTGGGTGATGCCGGCATTGGAGCGCAGCTGCCCGACAAGGCCGGCGGCGTGGAAGGTGGAGCCGGAGGTGAGCTTGTGCTTCTCGATCAGCACCGTGTCGGAAAAACCAAGCTTGCCAAGATGATAGGCCGTCGAGGCGCCGATGATGCCGCCGCCGATGATGACGATCTGGGCCTGGGTGGGAAAGGCGGACATCTGGGCGGCTCCGAACAATCAGGCGTGAAGGACGGCAACGAAGGTCAGCGGGCGAGTGGCGCCATGTCAACATATTTCCACACAGAGACACATTTTATGTGGCTATATGCGCTCATTCCTGCGGATAGATGGTCCGCACCCCGGCCTCGCGGCACTGCGCCTGGAAGCTCTCCGGCGGCGGGCCGTCGCTGATGATCGCGTTGACCGCCTTGAGCGGGCACACTTTCACCGAGGCCTCGCGGCCGAATTTCGAGCGGTCGGCGATCACCCAGGTCTCCTGCGCCTGCGCCATCGCCGCGCGCGAGAACTCGGCCTCGAACAGATGGAAATCCGCCAGTTCCCCGGCCCGCGTGATCGCGCCCACCGAGAGCAGCGCATAACGCAGCTGGAACTGCCCGATGAAGGCGAGCGCCGAGGCGCCGAATGCTGCCGCATCCTCCCCGCCGAGCTCGCCGCCGGCCATGAACACGCGATTGCCGTTCCGCGACGCCAGCCGGAATGCGATGTGCGCGGAATGGGTAACCACGGTGAGCCGAGAGCGCGCCGCCAGCGCCTCCGCGACATAGGCGGAGGTGGTGCCGTTATCGAGAAACAGGCTGTCGCCATCCTCGATGCGCTCGCGCACCAGCGCGGCGATCGCCCATTTCGCCTCCTTGTTCACCTGCATGCGGCGCTGGAACGGCGGCTCCTCGGCAAGGTCCGGCACCATGATGCCGCCATGAAAGCGCAGCAGCGCGCCCTCCTCGATCAACGGCTGGATGTTGCGGCGGACCGTCTCGGTGGAGACGCCGAGCCGTGCCGCCAACTCCACGATCGAGCAGCTTCCGCTGGCCTGCACCGCCCGCAGGATGTCGCCGCGGCGCTTGATGGACATGGAGTCACTCCTTGATGGAGACGGGCACAAACCAACGAAACACCACAATTTTTAGCAGATTTATCGCGGTTTGCGAGGGGAGGACGCGACCACTCGTCGGCCAGATCGGCGCCGCCGATGGCCGGGACCGGCGGCGGGAGCCGGCGCCGCGCGCCTTCATGGGCGAGAAAACGCGTTTCCTATGAAGAAATTTTATTGACAGGAAAAACCGGCGATGCGAGCCTTTCTCCTTGAGAGCGCCGCGGCCTGTCGCCGGCTTCCGCGACGGGGCCGCAGGGTGCGAACCTTCCGCGCTCCGGATCCTTCAGCGCCTCAGGTGCTTCAGCGCTTCTTGCCTCCGCGTTCGCTACCGTTTCGCCTCAGGCTTTCGCAGAACCAGGGTTTCCGCCACTCATGAACGCCGTGTTCCCCCGCAACTCCATCCTCAACGAGCGGCACATCGCGCTCGGCACCAAGTTCGAGTCCTCGTGGAACGGCATGCCCCTGCCGCAGTTCTACGCCACCGATCCCTATGACGAAGTGACCGCGGTCCGCTCGCGTGCCGGGCTGATCGACGTGTCCTCGCTGCAGCTGGTCAACGTCACCGGCCCGGAGGCCGTGACGCTGCTGAATGAGATCCTGACCTCCGACGTCGACAAGCTGAAGCCGGGCCAGTCCGCCATCAGCAATATCGTCGATGAGAACGGCTCGCTGATCGACGACGTGCTGGTCTATCGCAACGGGCCGGAGGATTTCCGGCTGTCGCACGGCTCCGGCAAGCTGGAAGAGGTGCTCGCCGAGTTCAGCCCCGGACGCGACGTCACGGTAGCCAGCGACGGCGACACCCATATCCTTTCGCTTCAGGGGCCGCTCGCGCTCGACATCCTCAAGCCGCACGCCTCGATCGACCTCGCCACGCTCGCCTATTTCCAGCACGCGCCGGCCACCCTGTTCGGCAAGCCGGTGACGCTGGCGCGCGGCGGCTATTCCGCCGAGCGCGGCTATGAGGTGTTCGCCAGCGCGGCCGACACCGTATTCCTGTGGGACGCGATCCTGGAAGCCGGCAAGCCGTTCGGCGCCATGCCGGTGTCGTGGCAGAGCCTCGATATCGTGCGGGTCGAAGGCGCGCTGCTGTTCTTCCCCTATGACATGCCCAAGGGCGACGAGACGCCATGGGAAGTCGGCGCCGACTGGACGGTGGACCTCGACAAGCCGTCCTTCCGCGGCAAGGAGGCGCTGGTGCGCCGCAAGGGCGAGCAGCGCGTGGTCCAGCGCGGCATGGAGATCGACCATCACGAGCAGATTGAGCCCGGTGCCAAGCTGTTCAAGGACGGCAAGGAAGTCGGCTCGCTCAACTCCTCGATCTATAGCCGGCATCTGATGCGCTCGATCGCGCTGGTGCATGTGCTGCCGGAACTCGGCGCCTTCGGCACCGAGTTCGAGGTGGTTGGCCCGCAGGGCAGCTTCACCGGTCGTCTCGTAAAAACCCCGTTCTACGATCCGCTGCGCCTGCGCACCCACCCGCTCGACGAACGCTGAGGGCTGGCCCGGAAAGATCGGGCGAAAGCTTTGGCGATATCGTCTGTGATCACCGTCATGCCCGGGCGCGTCCCGGGCATTGTCGTTTCACGCGGGATGGATGACGGGCGGCCCTGCGCCCTTAAGTGGAGGGCATGTGCTGTTACAGCGCCCTCCGAGCGGTGCAACGCAGATATGAAAAAGGGCCGGAGCGCCATGGCTCCGGCCCTTTTCGATTCCGGCGAAGGAGCCTTACGCCCGCACGCGGCTCTTGGTCGGGTCGTAATGCGGGAAGCCGACAATGGTGGCCGTCAGCCGCTTCTGGTGGCCGTCGAGCTTGCCGACCTCGACCTCGCCGCCGATCTCCGCCGCGCTGATATCGAGCCGCGCCAGCGCGATGATGTGGCCAAGCGTCGGCGAGCGGGTGGCGCTGGTGACGACACCGATCTGCGCGCGGCCGTTGAACACCGGGTCGCCATGGTGCACCGGCTCGTTGGCCTCGAAGGCGAGGCCGACCAGCTTCTTGCCCGGATGGGCACGCCGGCGGGCCAGCGCTTCCTTGCCGACGAAGTCGTCAGTCTTCGATTCCGGGACGGTGAAGCCGATACCGGCCTCGAAGGGATCGGTCTGGTCGCAGAATTCATAGCCCGCAAAGGCAAGCCCTGCCTCGATGCGCACCATGTCCAGCGCGAGCAGGCCGAGCGGCTGCAGGCCGAAGGGCGCGCCCGCCGCCATCACCGCATCCCACACCTCCGGCGCGCGGGACGGGTGGCACCAGATCTCGAAGCCGAGTTCGCCGGTATAGCCGGTGCGCGAGACCATGACCGGCACGCCGGCGATCTTGCCGATGGTGAAGCGGAACCATTTCAGCTCGTCAGCGCTGGCCTGATGCGCCGGCGTTTCAAGGATGGCGCGCAGGATCTCCCGCGACTTCGGCCCCTGCAGCGCGACATTGTGGAGCTGGTCGGTGGAGGATTTCACGAAGGCGTTCAGCCCGTGCTTGGCCGCCAGATCGCGCAGCCAGACGCCGCAATAATCGTCGCCGCACACCAGGCGGAAATTGTTCTCGGCGAGGCGGAACACGGTGCCGTCGTCCAGCATGCCGCCATGGTCATAGGTCAGCGCGGTGTAGACCACCTGCCCGACGGCGAGCTTGCGGATGTCGCGCGTCACGGCGAGTTGCACCAGCGCCTCGGCATCGGGGCCGAGCACCTCGAACTTGCGCAGCGCCGACAGGTCCATGATCACCGCCCGCTCGCGGCAGGCCCAGTATTCCTCGATCGGCCCGGCGGCCGAGAAGCAGTCGGGCAGCCAGAAGCCGCGATACTCGACGAATTTGCGGGTGAGCGCGGAGGTGCGCGGGTGGAAGCCGGTTTCGCGCGTCAGCCGCGGGGCGGATTCGGGCGTCATGCGGTGGGCGATCCCCTTCGAGAAACTGTTGGAGCCGTCATAGACCCGGACATGGATATCGGTCGGGTGCCAGGCATTGGAAGCGTCGATGTCGTCGGCGCAGGAGGAGGAGGCGCAGACGAGGTCGGTGAGCGCGCGCAGCAGCACATAGTCGCCGGGCCGCGACCACGGCTCGTCCATGCCGATGCGGTCGCCCGGCGAGACGAAGGTGTTGTAGAAGAAATTGATCGCCGGCCAGCCCATGCGCGGGCGGATGTCGTAGGGCGCCAGCGCACGGTTGAAATTGTCCGTGCAGTTGTCGTGGCCGGGATAGCCCATGTCGTCGTAATATTTGGCGTTGCAGGCCAGCATGAAGGTGTCGTGCCTGCCCACCGTGTCGCGGATCACCTCGACCAGCGCGGTCTGGTCCTCGTCGAAATATTTCGAGTGCAGGCCGGGGCCGGGACTGGCCGAGCCCATCAGCGTGCGCGTCGTGGTCGGGTCGAGCCCGCATTCGCGCCCACCGCGCAGCTTGGCGGCGTCGAAGGCGAGGAAGTCCGAGCACTGCTGGCCGTCGACGTCGATGATCTGGATATAGTCGCCGGCCTTCACCTCATAGGCGCTGGCCGAGGCGGCGCGGATGCGCAGATCGAGCTTGGGTTCGGCGAGCGGGGGCGGCACCGTGCCCGCGCTCGGCGCCGCCGGCTCGATCTCGACGACGAGGTCGGTCGGCGCGTCCTGCCCGGCCGGGTCCATCGGTCCGCCGGGCGCCACCAGCACGCAGCGCAGAAGCGCCGGCGCGGTGAAGCGCGCGGTGGCGCCGGGCGCGCCCTCGGCACCGAACAGCTGGACGCCCGCGATCACGCCCTCGCCGAGAAGCGCGCGCGCGGCCTCGGGCAGGTCGGCGGCGGGGAGCGGGCCGCCGAGCACGAGTTCACTGAGCGGCGTCGTGAGCCCCGCGACATAGAGCGCGCCGGGCTGGCGTCCTTCGGGATCGACGACATGGACGCGGTCGCCCGGCTTCAGTTCGAATCCGACGAAGCCGCCGCCGGGCGCGACATGGCGCACGCGCGCGGGGGTGAGCCGCACCGCGCCGGCCTTGGCGCCGGGACTGCCGAGCTGGATGTTCATGCCGTCCTCCCCTCGCGCGGCGCGCGGACTATTCGGCCGCCGCCGCCGGCTGGTTGATGAAGGCCTCGAACGAATCGTCCAGTGCCTCCAGCCACTTGGTGTGATGCTTCGGCGCCATGTTGCCGGTCATGATCGAGGCATAGGAATTGTCGCGATAGCCCATGATGTCGCGATCCTTGTCATGTTCCCACACCTTGAACAGGTCGGCCACGGCGTCGAGGTCGAACATCGGATAGTCGGTGGCCGGGATGATGTCCTTCATGTAGTCGGTCTGGAAGTCGATCGCATCGAAGGCGGTCTCGATGGCGCCTTCCTTCTCCAGCCACTTGGCGATGTCGGCGGCGATCTCCTCGCTCGACGGCGGCACGATGCGCCCGAGGATGATGTCCCGCACGTACCAGGCCTGCGCGTCGAACATGTTGAAGGTGTAGTACTGGTCCTGCGGGCCGACATAGAACAGCTTGGGATTGCCCTCCCACATCACGCCCTTCCACAGGTCCGGCGGGTTCATGCGGTTGGCGCTCTTGAGGCGCAGCTCGTCGGCCAGGAACGGGTAGTGGTGGAGATAGCCGGTGCACAGGATCACCGCGTCGACTTCCGACACCGTGCCGTCGATGAAATGGGCGGAGCGGCCTTCCAGCTTCTCCATCAGCGGCTTCTCGGTGAAGCAGCTCGGCCATTTGAAGTTGGAGCGGCGGGTGCGGTAGCTGAAGGTGATCGACTTGGCGCCATATTTGTAGCACTGGCTGGCGATGTCTTCCGCCGAATAGGACGAACCGACGATCAGCAGGTCCTTGCCGACGAATTCGTCGGCGGCGCGGAAATCATGGGCGTGCATCACGCGGCCCGGAAACATCTCGATGCCGGGGAAATAGGGCACGTTGGGCGTGGAGAAATGGCCGAGGCCACCACGACGTAATCGAACTCCTCGTCGTAAAGCTCGTCCTTGACCAGGTCCTTGGCGGTGAGAGTGAATTTGCCCGTGGCATCGGAATATTCGACCCATTTCACCGGCGTATTGAAGCGCACCGACGCCCGGAGCCCGGCCTTCTCCACCCGGCCCATGATGTAGTCGTGCAGCACGGCCCGCGGGGGATAGGACGGGATCGGCCGGCCGAAATGCTCCTCGAAAGTGTAGTCGGCGAATTCCAGGCACTCCTTCGGCCCGTTCGACCAAAGATAGCGATACATGGAGCCATGGACCGGCTCGCCATACTGGTCGAGGCCGGTGCGCCATGTATAGTTCCAGACACCGCCCCAGTCGGACTGCTTCTCGAAGCAGACGAATTCCGGAACTTCGGCGCCGGCTTTCTGCGCGGACTGGAAGGCACGAAGCATGGCCATGCCCGAGGGGCCGGCACCGATAATGGCGACGCGGATGCTCATTTGCGTTGTTCCCGTGGTCCTTGGAAAGGCAGGCCAGCGCGCCGCTTTCTCGGGACGGAAAGCTTGATCGACCGGCCTTTGAGCGAAGCCTGTCACTAATTTCCTGCTTGTCAAGATAGTTTCCTGCAAAGAATTCGTGGCCGATTTTGCCGCCGCAGGCATCCTGCCTAAAAATTCCGCAACCCGGCTTCTTGACGGCAAAAGTTTCCTGCTGGACACTCAATTTTATCACGGAGAAACATTCGACGCGTGCTGCGGCGGGTCTCCGGGGATCGCCGCATGTTCCAGCTTATCGCCGTCCGGTTCGCGCCGGACTGACCTGTCGAGACCGGCACCATGCTCATTTCGGACATCAAGAGTCGGCCCGTCTATGAGCGGCTGAGCGTCGATGCCAGCGGCCGGCGCCATCTCGTGCTGAGCGACACGCCCCGCCCGCTGGCGGAGGTGATCGATGGCACCGAAGCCGCGCAGGCCCCGCTCGCCTATTGGTACGTCGCCTCCACCAGCGCGGTCGACGGCAAGCCGAACCCCGCGGCGGGAGCGGCGGACACCGCCAGCAACCACGGCCCGACCGAGACCCGCGCCTTCCGCGCGATTCCCCATGTGCTGGACCGGCTCTCCCACCGCCTCGGGCAGGAAAGCGTCGGGTTCCGGCTCTATGTCATCGGCGAGGAAGGCTTCGTCTGGGACGTGGTGCGCCTCGCCCGCGAGGCCGGGCTGGAAGAGAGCGAGTGCCGCACCGCCCATGCCGGCTCCCTGCGCCGCAAGGTGTTCTGCGTTCACTGCAAGACCGTCACCCCCCATGTCACCACCAGCCTCGTGGTCTGCGAGGGCTGCGGCGCCAATCTGGTGGTGCGCGATCATTTCTCGCGCGGGCTGTCCGCCTTCATGGGCGTGCAGGCCGATGCCGAGGCGCCGGGCGAACTGCCCCCGGTCGAGGAGATGTTCCCATGAGCCAGCCGACCGTCGCGCTGCGGGTCACGGCGGCGGTGCCGCTGTCCCCGCTGCTCAAGGGCTTTACTTTCGAACC
The DNA here is from genome assembly GCF_047501495.1 of Ancylobacter sp. G4_0304. Classification (NCBI taxonomy): domain Bacteria; kingdom Pseudomonadati; phylum Pseudomonadota; class Alphaproteobacteria; order Hyphomicrobiales; family Xanthobacteraceae; genus Ancylobacter; species Ancylobacter sp. G4_0304. Next base: position 23,447 of record NZ_JAZDRM010000036.1, read on the forward strand.
GGCCGATGGCGGGCGCGTCGCCCCCTCCGGCCCCGGCGCGCATCTGCGCCTGTTCCTCAAGCCCGGCGACCGGGTGCACAAGAACGCCTATTCGCTGATCTCCAACCCGGAAGACCGCAGCCACGCCTCGATCATCGTGCGCCGCACCGCCGACTCCAAGGGCGGCTCGGCGTTCCTGCATGAAGGCGTGCGCGAGGGCGACGTGATCGAAGCCGGGCTGCCGGCCAACCTGTTCCCGGTGGTGCGCACCGCGCGCCGGCACCTCATGGTCTCGGGCGGCATCGGCGTCACGCCGTTCCTCGCCTATATCGCCGCCTTCGAGGCCGCCGGCACGCCGTGGGAGCTGCATCATTTCTGCCGCGCCGACGAAGCCGGCGTATTCGAGGCGCTGCTGGCGCCCTATCCGGCCTCGCGCATCCACATCCATGCCGGCCCGGTGTTCGGCGGGCTCGACGAGGTGCTGGCGCGCCAGCCGCTCGGCACGCATTTCTACACCTGCGGCCCGGCGGTGATGATGGAGGCGGCGCTGGATCTCGCCCGCGCGCTCGGCTGGCCCAAGGCGCGGCTGCATTCGGAATCCTTCGGCGGCGCGGGCGAAGGCGGCAGGCCGTTCATCGCGGTGCTGCGCCGCTCCAACCGCGAAATCGCGGTCGGGCCCGACACCACCCTGCTCGACGCCCTTGAGGCGGCGGGCGTGGACGCGCCCTGCCTGTGCCGGGGCGGCGCCTGCGGCCAGTGCCTCACCGAAGTGGCGGAGGGCGAGCCCGAGCATCGCGACCATTTCCTCGACACCGAGGAGCGTGCTTCGGGCCGCGTGATCATGACCTGCGTGTCGCGCGCCAGGACCGCGCGCCTCGTGCTGGAACTCTAGGAGCGTGTCCGGGCGAGGCCGACCGGCCCTCGCGACCCGAACATGCGCCGACACATTGACATGACAGCCGGACCGGAGAGCGCCGTGACCATCCAGTTCAAGCCGGACGAGACCTTCCGCGACGATTTCCGCTACGCGAACTCGGACGCGGCGGTGCTGCGCTTCCCGTTCCCGTTCCCGGAAGACGCCTACATGTACTCGGTGAACATCGAGCCGCATGTGCCGGGCGGCCCGACGCCGGCCTTCGACAACCCGTTCGATGTCGACGAGCACTATGTCGCCGAGTGCCGCGAGCGGGCAAAGGTGCTGGAGCAGGACCCCAGCCGCTGCAAGGTGCTCCCGCACATGATGGCGGCGCAGTGGGACACGCTGGAGCTCATCATGGAGAGCTTCGCGGCCTCCTATCCCGAGCATTTCACCCTGACCCGCGAAGGCACGAACTGGAACTGGGAAAACCGCCCGCTCGGCATCCGCGACAGCTTCATCTTCGGCGACGCCTCGACCCTGCCGCTGCCGCCCTTCGAGTACATCACCCGGCAGGCGCAGGGCGACTTCACGCTGCAGGACCAGCGCGACGACAATCTGTTCATCGACGGCGGCATGGTGACGACGCAGGCGGACTGGTCGCTCGACTTCGATGTCGGCATGAGCTTCCACCAGTGGCACGGCCCGGTGCCGCTGGCCCACCAGAAGGGCGTGTTCGACCGCGCGCTGAAATTCCTGCTGCGCCTGCAATATGGCGCGCCGGTGCGCCGGCTCAACTGGACGATGACGGTCAATCCCCGGCTCGACACCTCGCCGGAGAACTACCCGCAATGGGGGCCGGACCGCACGACGCTGACGCCGGAGAACGTCGCCTCCAAGCTGCATCTGCGCGTGGAGCTGCAGTCGCTGTTCCGCCTGCCGCGCTCCAACGCCATCCTGTTCGGCATACGCTGCTATCTGTGCAGCATCGAGGACCTTGCCCGCGTCGAGATCTGGGGCAAGCGCCTGCACCGGGTGCTGCGCGACCTGCATCCCGAGATCGCCGACTACAAGGGCACGACGCGCTATCGCGACATGGCGGTGGCCTGGCTCTCGCAATTCGACGACGGCGCCGAGCTGCCCGCGGGCACCGCCCCGCGCCAGACCTCGTTGCCGCCGAAGCGGTGAGGCCAGCATGCGCCTGCCCCTGAGAGGGCTCTCCCAATCGTCGATCCGCGGCCTCGCCGAGGCGGTGGCGGACGAGCCGAAGCCGGCATCGATACCCGTGACGGCCTTCGCACAGGAGAGCCTCGCCACCGGCTCCAGCGCGCCGCGCGCGGCGAACCTGTCGATCGAGCAGGTGATCGGCACCCAGATCCGCCAGCACCGCAAGCGGCTCGACATCACCAGCGCCGAGCTGGCCGCCACCGCACGGATTTCGCCCGGCATGATCTCCAAGATCGAGAACGGGCAGATTTCCTCCTCGCTCGCCACGCTCACCGCCATTGCCGGCGCGCTGAACGTGCCGATCGCCTCGCTGTTCGCCGGCTATGACGACCAGAGCGAATGCTCGCTGGTGAAGGCCGGACAGGGCGCGATCATCGAGCGGCGCGGCACGCGGTCCGGCCACATCTATGAGCTGCTCGGCCAGTCGCCCGGCGCGGACCGCACCATCGAGCCATTCCTGATCACCCTCACCGAGAAGGCGGCGCCCTATTCCGGCTTCCGCCACGCTGGGGTGGAGCTGATCTACATGCTGACCGGGCGCGTGGGCTACCGCCACGCCGACAAGGTGTACGACCTGGAGCCCGGCGACACGCTGTTCTTCGACGCCTCCTCCGAGCATGGACCGGAAGAGCTGATCGCGGTGCCGACCACCTACCTGTCCTTCATCGTCTACCCGAAGGCGTGACCGTCTCCGCCGGCTCCACACTTCGGATTAAGCTACCATAATACCTTATTGCTGGCCTGTTTATTGCCTGTGAAGAAACAGATGTTCCTGAAAAGGACATTTTCACTCGACGTGCCGCCTCACGCCAACCACCCAGGGGAAAAGCCGATGCGCGTTCAAGGTCTCATCAAGTCACTCGCCGTGTGCGGCCTGCTCGGCGGCATGCCCGCCGCCGTGCAGGCTCAGGAATCCAAGGATCCGATCATCATCGCCCTGCACGACTGGACCGGGCAGCACCTCACCTCGCACATCGCCGGCGAACTGCTGAAGGCCAAGGGCTACAAGGTCGACTACGTCACCATCGACTACCTCACCGGCCTCACCGCCATGGAGAATGGCGACGTCACCTTCATGTCGGAGCTGTGGCAGACCACGGCGCAGGACGCCATGGACGCTTCCGACAAGACCGGCAAGACCGAACGCCTCGGCCCGCTCGGCCCCAAGGCCAAGGAAGAGTGGTGGTATCCGGCCTATATGAAGGAGAAGTGCCCCGGCCTGCCGGACTGGAAGGCGCTGCTCAAATGCGGCGAGGCGTTCTCCGCCCCCGAGACCGCGCCCAAGGGCCGCTATCTCGGCATGGAAGCCACCTGGGGCGGGCATGATCCCGAGCGCATCGAGGCCCTCGGCCTGCCCTTCGTCGCGGTCGATGCCGGCACCGAGGCCGCCATGTTCGCCGAGCTGAAGTCGGCTTACGAGCGCAAGGCGCCGATCATTCTGTGGGTGTACTCGCCGCACTGGGTGCCCTCGGTGTTCGAGGGCGAATGGGTCGAGTTCCCGGCCTATGAGCCGGCCTGCTACACCGACCCGAAATGGGGCACCAACCCCGACAAGGCCTATGATTGCGGCAAGCCATTCGGCGAAATCTTCAAATACACCTCGGCCGACACCAAGAAGAAGTGGCCCGGCGCCTATGAGGTTCTGAAGAAGCTCAATGTCGACGGCAAGGAGCTGAACCTCATGGTCAAGGAAGTCGACGTCGATGGCAAGCCGCTCGACGAGGTGGTCGCCGCCTATGTGACCAAGCACAAGGGCGAGTACTGAGACCCGGCGAATACTGAGACCCGGCGAGTACTGAGGCCGGGCGAAGAGGGAGGCCGCATCCGTCGGCCTCCCGTTGCCCCGCCCTCCCCGGCGCCCGTCGCCGGCCCCCGCCGCCATCCCCGTGGCGGCGCACCCGCCTTTCCCGACGATTCCCAGCGTGAGGATCGATGACCATGGTTTCGCTTGCGCCCGTCGAGGCCGCCCCGCCGTCCAAGGCGGCCCCCGCAGCCGACGCGCCGGCCGCCCTGATCTGCCGCAATCTCTGGAAGGTCTACGGCGCCAATGCCGAGGCGTTCCTGCGCGAACATCCCGAGGCGAGCACCGCCGAGATCCGCGCGGCCGGGCTGTTCGCCGCCGTGCGCGACGCCACGCTGGAAATCCGCCAGGGCGAGATCTTCATCATCATGGGCCTGTCGGGCTCGGGCAAATCCACGCTGGTGCGCTGCCTGTCGCGCCTCGTCGAGCCCACCGCCGGCGCGGTGTTCTACGAGCACCAGAACCTTTTGCGCATGACGCCCGCCGAGCTGATCGAGCTGCGCCGGCACAAGATGGGCATGGTGTTCCAGAACTTCGCCCTGCTGCCGCACCGCACCGTGCTCGGCAATGTCGCCTTCCCGCTGGAGGTGCAGGGCATCGGCAAGGCGGAGCGCGAGGAGCGCGCGCTGGAGGTGATCGAGCTGGTCGGCCTCGCCGAGCGCGCCGGGCACTACCCGCGCGAATTGTCCGGCGGCCAGCAGCAGCGCGTCGGCATCGCCCGCTCGCTCGCCGCCGAGCCGGCGCTGTGGTTCCTCGACGAACCGTTCTCCGCGCTCGACCCGCTGATCCGCCACGAGATGCAGAACGAGTTCCTGCGGCTCCAGCGCATGCTGTCCAAGACCATCGTGTTCATCACCCATGATTTCGACGAGGCGATCCGCCTCGGCGACCGCATCGCGATCATGAAGGACGGCGTGATCATCCAGGTCGGCACCGCCGAGGAGCTGATGCTCAACCCGGCCTCGGAATACGTCTCGGAATTCACCCGCCATGTCGCGCGCGCCAAGGTGCTGACCGCCGGCGGCGTCTGCGTGCCGGTCACGTCCGGCGAGGCGCTCGGCCCGGCCGTTGCCGCGCGCAGCCGCGTCGCCGATGTCGCGCAGATCGTCATGGCCGCCGACGCGCCCGCCGCCGTGGTCGACGCCGACGGCGCCGTGCTCGGCAAGCTGGAGAAAGCGGCGGTCATCGACATTCTGGTCGGAGGCGCCCGATGAGCGACATCGCGCTCGACGACGCCGAGCCCCGCACGCGCCCTTCCACCGGCTGGCTGGTGGCGCTTGGCGTCGCGCTCGCCGTGCTGCTGCCCTATGTGGCGCCGGGCCTGTTCGGCTGGGCCAAGAGCTACCCGTCCGCCTGGATCGTGCCGGTCAGCGACTGGCTGAAGGCGCTGCTCTACTGGCTGGCGCGCGACGCGACCTTCGGACTGTTCACCTTCAAGGAGATGACGCGCTTCATCTCCGGCCTGTTCGGCTATGCGCTGGACGTGCCGAAGGCGCTGCTCTCCACCGGCATCAATCTCGGCGAGGACGGCGCCGCGGGGCATATTCCGCGGCTGTCCTGGGCCGGCATCATCGCGGCGGTGACGATCTGGAGCTATCTGCTGGGCGGCCGGCGGCTGGCCATGCTCGGCTTCATCGGCTTTGGCTACATACTGGTGTTCGGCCAGTGGGACAGCGCGATGGTCACGCTCTCCCAGGTCATCCTCGCCGTGGCGGTGGGCGTCGCCGGCGGCATCGGGCTGGGCATCCTCGCCTATCGCGTGCCGCGCATCGAGGGCGCGGTGGTGGCGATGCTGGATTTCATGCAGACCGTGCCGACCTTCGCCTATCTGGTGCCGCTGGTGTTTCTGGTGGGCGTCGGCCCGGTCTCGGGCATGCTGGCCACCATTCTCTATGCCATGCCGCCCATGGTGCGCGTCACCATGATGGCCTTGAAGCGCGTGCCGCCGGAGCTGGAGGAACTCGCGCGCATGACCGGCTGCGAGCCGCGCCAGTCGCTGTGGAAGGTGCTGGTGCCCTCCGCCCGCGACGGGCTGCTGGTGGGCGTCAACCAGGTGATCATGCTCACGCTCAACATGATCATCATCGCCGCGATGATCGGGGCCGGCGGCCTCGGCTTCGACGTGCTCAACGCGCTGCGGCAGGCCAACGGGCTCGGCAAGGGGCTGGAGGCCGGGCTCGCCGTGGTGGCGCTCGCCATCGTGCTCGACCGCATGAGCCGCGCCATGGTGGAGCTGCGCCCGGTTCATGGCGAGGCGGCGGCGCGGCGGCGCCGGCTGTTCTGGGTCGGCATGGCCGCGCTCATCGGCTTCACCGCGCTGTCGCTCGCGGTGCCCGAGCTGGAGCGCCTGCCCAATGAATGGCGCGTCTCCACCGGCAATATGTGGTCGGACGTGGTGTCCTGGGTGAACCTCAACCTGTTCTCCACCGCCGACGCCATCCGCACCTTCCTGCTGATCTATCTGCTGGTGCCGGTGAAGACCTTCATGATCGGCTTTCCCTGGCTCGGCCTGCTGGCGCTGGTCGCGGGTGGGGCCTGGGCGCTGGGCGGCTGGCGCTTCGCGATCGGCATGGCGGCGCTGATCGCCTTCATCCCGATGGCGGGGCTGTGGGAACGCGGCATGACCACGATCTATCTGTGCTCGATCTCGGTGGTGATCGCCGTCGCCATCGGCCTGCCGCTCGGTTTCCTCGGCAGCCGCTCGGAGCGCATGCACAATTTCCTCGGCGCGATGTGCGACACGCTGCAGACCCTGCCCTCCTTCGTCTATCTGCTGCCGGTGGTGATGCTGTTCCGCATCGGCGACGTCTCGGCACTGGTCGCCATCGTGCTCTACGCCATGGTCCCGGCGATCCGCTTCACCGATCACGGCCTGCGCGGCGTGCCGGCGAACCTGAACGAGGCCGGCACCATGGCCGGCTGCACCGGGGCGCAGCGTCTGGCCAAGGTGCAGCTGCCCTATGCGCTGCCGGAAATCATGCTGGGGGTGAACCAGGTGATCATGATGGCGCTGTCCATGCTGGTGGTGTCGTCCTTCGTCGGCACCAATGATCTGGGCAAGCAGATCCAGGTCGCGATCAGCCAAGCCGATCCCGGCAAGGGCCTCTCGGCCGGGCTGGCCATCGCCTTTCTCGGCATCTTCGCCGACCGCATGATCGGCCGCTGGGTCGGCGCCCGCCGCGCGCGGATGGGCATGTGACGCCTCCACGCCCCGCCGCCCTCGCGGGGGCGGTTTCGGGGCGTTGAGCGCGTGACCAATATAGGGTACACCCCTATCCTATGAGCCACACCATCCGCCAGAAGGCGAAGCTGCTCGCCCGCGTCCGCCGGCTCAAGGGCCAGATGGAGGCGATCGAGCGCGCGCTGGAGAATGAGGCGCCCTGCGCGCAGATCCTCAACCAGGTCGCCTCGGTGCGCGGCGCCGTGAACGGGCTGACCGCCGAACTGATCGAGGACCATATCCACGAGCATGTGGTGCATGCCGACGGGGCGGCGCGCGAGGAAGGCGCGGCGCAGCTCGTCGAGGTGATCAGGACCTACCTGAAATGAGCGAGAAGCCGCGCCTGTCGAGCCCGCACGCCCATGTCTTCCTCGGCGCCGACCATGCGCGCAACGAGCGCCGCACCTGGCTGGTGATCGCACTGACCGCCGCGATGATGGTCGGCGAGATCGCGGCGGGGACGCTCTACGGCTCGATGGCGCTGGTGGCCGATGGCTGGCACATGGCGACCCATGCCGGCGCGCTGCTGATCGCGGCGCTGGCCTATCTCTATGCCCGCCGGCATGCGGGGGATCCGCGCTTCACCTTCGGCACCGGCAAGCTCGGCGACCTCGCGGGCTTCGCCAGCGCTGTCGTGCTGGCGCTGGTCGCACTGCTGATCGGCTGGGAGAGCCTGCAGCGCTTCGCCAACCCGGTGTCGATCGATTTCCCGCAGGCCATCGCGGTGGCGGTGCTGGGCCTTGCCGTCAACCTCGCCTGCGCGTGGCTGCTGCGCGACGACCATGGTCATCATGGGCACGGGCACGGACATGCACACGATCATGCACACGACCACGACCATGATCACGAGGCCGGGCGCGACCTGAACCTGCGCGCGGCCTATCTTCATGTGCTGGCGGACGCGCTGACCTCAGTGCTCGCCATCGCCGCGCTGGCGCTGGGCAGCCTCTATGGCTGGCTGTGGCTCGATCCCGCCATCGGGCTGCTCGGCGCGCTCATCATCGCGCGCTGGTCGTGGAGCCTGATCCGCGAGGCCGGCGGGGTGCTGATCGACTACCTGCCGCCGGGCGAGGACCTGCCCGACGAAATCCGCGCGGCGGTCGAGGTGGACGGCGACGAGATCACCGACCTGCATGTCTGGCAGCTCGGGCCGGGGCACCACGGCGCCATCGTCGCGCTGCGCAGCGCCACCCCGCGCCCGCCGGCGCATTACCGGGCAAAGCTCGCCCATATTGGCGACCTCTCCCATGTCACGGTCGAGGTCGAGCCGCGCGCGGCCTGAGAGCACGTCTCAGATGCCGATGCCCTCGCTCCAGACATCGGTGTGCCGGGCTTCCAGATAGCCGTGACCGGCGAGATAGGCGACGATGTCCTCCGCCATGTCCTCCGCCGTGCGCTCGGCGCCGTGCAGGTGGATTTCCGGGGCTTCCGGCGGCTCATAGGGGCTGTCGATCCCGGTGAAGTTGACGATCGCGCCCTCGCGGGCGCGCTTGTACAGCCCCTTGGGATCGCGCGCCTCGGCAATGGCGAGCGGCGTGTCCATGAAGATCTCGATGAACTCGCCCTCCTCCACCATCTCGCGCGCGAGCTGCCGGTCGGCGCGGAACGGGGAGATCAGCGAGGCGATGACGATCACGCCGGCATCGACGAACAGCTTCGCCACCTGTCCCACCCGGCGGATGTTCTCCACCCGGTCGGCCTCGGAGAAGCCGAGGTCCCGGCTCAGCCCGTGACGGATGTTGTCGCCGTCGAGCAGATAGGTGTGGCGCGCCAGCGATTGCAGCTTCTTCTCGACCAGATTGGCGACGGTCGACTTGCCGGAGCCCGACAGGCCGGTGAACCACAGCACCACCGGCTTCTGCTGCTTGAGATCGGCGCGGGACGCCTTGGAGACCTCCAGCGCCTGCCAGTGGACATTGGTCGCGCGGCGCAGGCCGGCGTCGATCATGCCGGCGCCGACGGTGAGGTTGCTCATCCGGTCGATGATGATGAACGCGCCGGTCTGCGGGTTGCGGTCGAACGGATCGAAGGCGATGGCGTGCTGGGTGGACAGATGCACCACGCCGACCTCGTTGAGCGCGAGCCGGTCGGCCGGCAGCTGTTCGAAGCTGTTGACGTCCACCTTGTGCAGGATCGTGGTGATGCTGGCGCTCACCGTGCGGGTGCCGATCTTGATGAGATAGGGCCGGCCGGGCACCAGCGGCTCGTCCTGCATCCAGATCACATGGGCCGAGAACTGGTCGGAGACTTCCGGCCGCTCGTCGGCGGCGGCGAGGATGTCGCCGCGCGAGATGTCGACCTCGTCCTCCAGCACCAGCGTGACCGCCTCGCCGGCCTGCGCCTGCCGCAGAGTGCCGTCCTTGGTGACGATGGAGCGCACGCGGCTGGTGCGCCCGGACGCGGCGACCGCGACGGCATCGCCCGGCCGCACCGTGCCGCTGGCCACCGTGCCGGAAAAGCCGCGGAAATCGAGATTGGGCCGGTTGACCCACTGCACCGGCAGGCGGAACGGGCGCGCCAGCGCATCGTCCTCCACCGCCACGGTCTCCAGATGCTCGACCAGCGTCGGCCCGGTGTACCAGGGGGTGTTCTCGGAACGCTTGAGCATGTTGTCGCCGAAGCGCGCCGAGAGCGGCACGGCGAGGAAGGTCTCGAACTTCAGGTCGCGGGCGAAGGCCAGATATTCCGCGACGATCTTGTCGAACGCCTCCTGCGAATAGCCGACCAGATCGATCTTGTTCACCGCCAGCACGACATGGCGGATGCCGAGCAGCGAGGCGATGAAGGAATGGCGCCGGGTCTGGGTGAGGATGCCCTGCCGGGCGTCCACCAGAATGACGGCGAGGTCGGAATTCGAGGCGCCCGTCGCCATGTTGCGCGTGTACTGCTCGTGGCCGGGCGTATCGGCAACGATGAATTTGCGCCTGTCGGTGGCGAAGAAACGGTACGCGACGTCGATGGTGATGCCCTGCTCGCGCTCGGCGGCGAGTCCGTCGACCAGCAGCGCGAAATCGAGATCCTCGCCCGCCGTGCCGTATTTGCGGGAATCGCTGGAGAGCGTGGCGAGCTGGTCCTCGAACAGCAGCTTGGTGTCGTAGAGCAGCCGCCCGATCAGGGTGGACTTGCCGTCGTCCACGCTGCCGCAGGTCAGGAAGCGCAGCAGGCTCTTGTGCTCCTGCTGGGTCAGATAGTCGGCGACGTTGTCGGCTTCCGCGAGCGCGCTCATCAGAAATATCCCTCGCGCTTCTTCATTTCCATGGAAGCGGCTTCGTCATGGTCGATCAGCCGGCCGGCGCGCTCGGAAGTGCGGGCGATCAGCATCTCGCGCACGATGGCCTCCAGCGTGGTGGCGTCGCTGTCGATCGCGGCGGTCAGCGGGTAGCAGCCGAGCGTGCGGAAGCGGACCTGGCGCATCTCCGGCGTCTCGCCCGGATGCAGCGGCATGCGGTCGTCGTCCACCATGATCATCTGTCCGCCGCGCCACACCACCGGGCGCTCGGCCGCGAAATACAGCGGCACGATCGGGATGCGCTCGGCGAGGATGTACTGCCAGATGTCGAGCTCGGTCCAGTTGGAGAGCGGGAAGACGCGGATGGATTCGCCCGACTTCACCCGCGTGTTGTAGAGGTTCCACAGCTCCGGGCGCTGGCTCTTGGGGTCCCAGGCATGGCTCTGGGTGCGGAAGGAGAACACGCGCTCCTTGGCGCGGCTCTTCTCCTCGTCGCGGCGCGCCCCGCCGAAGGCGGCGTCGAAGCCGTGCAGCGTCAGCGCCTCCTTGAGCGCCTCGGTCTTCATCACATTGGTGTAGAGCGAGGAGCCGTGGTCGAACGGGTTGATGCCCTGCGCGAGCCCCGCCTGATTGGTGTGGACGATCAGATCGAAGCCGAGCTCGCGCGCCATGCGGTCGCGGAACGCGATCATCTCGCGAAACTTCCACGTCGTGTCGATGTGCATCAGCGGGAAGGGCGGCTTGGACGGATAGAACGCCTTGGCCGCCAGATGCAGCATCACGGCGGAATCCTTGCCGATGGAATAGAGCATGACCGGGTTTTTGAACTCGGCCGCGACCTCCCGGATGATGAAGATCGATTCCGCCTCAAGGCGGCGCAGATGGGTCATACGATCAGCCGACACGCTACTCACCTCTTCCCGTCGACAACCGCCGCGCCCGCAATGAGGCGCCTGTCGCCATAGGCGACGAAATGGGGGTTGGCGAAATCAACGTCATGGGCCTGCCCGCGCTTGCCATAGGTCAGCGGGGCGCCGTCCAGCGTGGCCACCACGCCGCCGGCCGCGCGCAGCACCGCGTCGCCGGCCGCCGTGTCCCATTCCATGGTGCGACCGAGGCGCGGATAGAGATCGGCGGCGCCCTCGGCGACCAGGCAGAACTTCAGCGAGGAACCGGCGCTGAGAAAGGAGCAGGACGGAAAGCGCGCGAGCCATTCGGAGGCGGCCAGAGCGCCGTGCGAGCGGCTGCCGATCGCCGCGACCGGCTCCGCGGCCGGGCGCACCGAAATCGGCACGATGGCGCCGAGCGAGGTGCCGCTGACGCTCGCCTTGAAAGCGCGGCCATCCGCCCCGCCATAGAGCACGCCGATCGCGGGAGCATAGACCACGCCGAGAACCGGCACGCCGGCGCGCACCAGCGCGATGTTCACGGTGAACTCGCCATTGCGGGCGAGGAATTCGCGGGTGCCGTCCAGCGGATCGACCAGAAAGAACACGTCGCCGATCTCGGGCAGCCGGCCGGCGGCGGCCTCTTCCTCGGCGACCACCGGGATGCCGGGGGCAAGGCGGCGCAGACCTTCGAGGATCACCGCCTCGGCGCCGATATCGGCCTGCGTCACCGGCGAGGCATCTTCCTTGGTGCGGGCGACGAAATCGGTGGCGTAGACGTCGAGGATCACCTCGCCGGCCTTGAGAGCCAGTTCCACGAGCGGCAGGAGGTCCTGCCCGTCGGCCACGTCCGTCGTCATCTTGCCTGCGCCGTCCCTGTCGCGCCGCTAAAGGCGTCGCTCATACAGGCGAAGCCGTCCGGCCGCAATATACGTATCGCAACAGGGAAATGCCACATACTCAACCGATCATGTTTTTTGATCGAATTGCACATGGAATATGCGTATTTAAAATCTCTGTGTCAGACAGTCGGGGCTCAGCTCTGCGTGGGAGGGACTCCCGAGGCGGCTTCGGCCATGCCCTGGGATTGCGCCTCCAGCGCCAGGGTGCGCTCCAGCAGCACCTCGTAAATCGGCCGCCCGCCAAGCGCCTGTGCCACGATGTTCGCGACCAGCGTGGTGACGATCACCGGCAGCAGCACGGTGTAGGCCCCGGTCAGTTCCGCCACCAGCACCATGCCGACCAGCGGCGCACCGATGGTGGAGGCGAACAGCCCGCCCATCGCCGCCACCGCCAGCGCGGCGGCCATGCCGTCCGGCAGCGGCATCACCATGTCGAGCGCTGAGCCATAGACGAGGCCAATGGTGGTGGCGAGCGCGAGGATCGGCGCGAAGATGCCGCCCGGCGCACCGGCGCTGTAGCTCGCCATGGTCATCACGAAACGGATCATCACGATGAAGGCCAGCACCGCGAGCGGCAGGTTCTCCTTGGTAAGCTGCACCGCCAGCAACTCGCCGCCCTGCGTCGCCTCCGGGCGCAGGAACATCAGGGCGCCGATGGCGAGGCCGACCAGCGCCGGCAGCAGATAGAACGAGGTGCGCAGGCCGAAGCGGCGCGCATGGTCCAGCGACCAGATCAGCACCGTGTTGAACACCACGCCGGCGACGCCGAGGATCAGCCCCATCACCGCGAATACCGGAAGCTGCACCAGCGCCACTTCCGCCACCGGCATCAGCATATAGGGCTCGGCGCCCGAGAGCGCGGTGGTGACGATGCCGCTCATCACGCAGGCGAGGCCGACCGCCGCATAGGTGCGCCCGCTATAGGGAAACTGCCGCCGGGTCTCCTCGATCACGAACAGGATCGCCGCCAGCGGCGCGTTGAAGGCCGCCGCAAGGCCCGCCGCGCCGCCGGCCGCCAGCAGACCGTGCATGTCGGCGCCGGAGAGCCGCTGCCAGTCCGCCGCCGCCTTGGCGATCGAGGCGCCCATATGGATGGTCGGACCTTCGCGTCCCGCCACCAGCCCCGAGCCGAGCGCGAGCAGGCCGCCGACGAACTTCACCGGCAGCACGCGATGCCAGCGCACCACGCGCATGCCGGCCATCGCGCCCTCGATTTCCTGAACGCCCGAGCCGGCGGCTTCCGGCGCAAAGCGCCGCACCAGCCACACCGCCGTCACGGTGCACAGCGCCGCGATCCCCGCCCCGGCGGCCAGCAGATAATACCCTTCCAGGCCGCTGCGCTCCCGCAGCACGGCCGGCCAGTCCAGCGCCGCCTCGACGCCGAGATGGAACCCCGTGCCGACCACGCCGACAACCGATCCGACCAGGATGGCGACGATGTAATAGGCCAGATTGCTCATGCCGCGTACTCTTTCTGCCTGACGCGGCCCGCTCTCCGGCGGGCCCGTCTCCTTCGGTAGCACCCCTTGGGTAGCATCGCCCTACCCGCTCCGAAAGCATCACGCACGCCATCGGGCGCCGCGAACCGGACAATCGCGACGAGGGGTCGCGGCCCAATAAAAAAACGCTCCCAAATGGGAGCGTCCCAAGTTCGCCGGACCGGGACGCGCCGGGAGAGGTGGCGCGGCCCGCTGGTTCGAGGCAAGGAGCGCCGCGCGGACGGCGCTCCCGTCGGACGGTCAGCTCGCCTTCTTGAACTTCGCCGCCTCTTCCGAGCCGCCGGTGGCGTTGCCCTTGGAGTAGGAATGCGCGCCGACGCCGGCGAGGTTGCCGCCCTGCACGATCAGGTACTCGTCGCGGATCGCGCGGCCCTCGAAGAAGCATTCGAGGATTTCGCGGGTGCCCGCCGCATAGCGGGTCTGGGCGGTGAGCGAGGTGCCGGACATGTGCGGGGTCATGCCGTTCCACGCCATGGTGCGCCAGGGGTGATCGGCCGGCGCGGGCTGCGGGAACCAGACGTCGCCAGCATAACCGGCGAGTTTGCCGCTCTCCAGCGCCGCCGCGACGGCATCGCGGTCGCACAGCTTGCCGCGCGCGGTGTTGACGATATAGGCGCCGCGCTTGAACAGCTTCAGCGTCTCGTCATTGACCATGTGCTCGGTCTCGGGATGCAGCGGGCAATTCAGCGTCACCACGTCGCAATGCGGGTACATGTCGGTGGGCGTGTCGTGCCAGGTGAGGTTCAGCTCCCGCTCGACCGCCTCCGGCAGCCGGTGGCGGTCGGTGTAGTGCAGCTTCACGTCGAACGGCGCGAGGCGGCGCAGCACGGCGAGGCCGATGCGGCCGGCGGCGACGGTGCCGACGCTCATGGCCTCCAGATCGTAGGAGTGCTTCACGCAATCGGCGATGTTCCAGCCGCCCTTGCGCGCCCAGTCATGCGCGGGGAGATAATTGCGCACCAGGCCGAGGATCATCATCACCACATGCTCGGCGACGCTGATCGAGTTGCAATAAGTGACTTCCGCCACGGTGACGCCGCGATCGATCGCCGATTGCAGGTCGACATGGTCGGAGCCGATGCCGGCGGTGAGCGCGAGCTTCAGGTTCCTCGCCTTTGCGAAGCGCTCGGGCGTGAGATAGGCCGGCCAGAACGGCTGGGAGATCACGATGTCCGCATCCACCAGCTCCTTCTCGAACACCGAATCCGGGCCGTCCTTGTCGGAGGTGACCACCAGCGTGTGGCCGTTCGACTCCAGATATTTGCGCAGGCCGAGTTCGCCGGACACGCTGCCCAGCATGGTGCCGGGCGTGAAGTCGATCGCCTTCGGGGTCGGCAGGGTCTGGCCGCCGGGATAATGGTCGATCCTCGGCAGGTCGTCGCGGGCATAGGTCTTGGGGTAACCGTCGACCGGATCGTCATAAAGCACGCACAGAACCTTGGCCATCGCGGCATCTCCTCGTTTCAGGTTGAGCGGGGACGCTCCCGCCGCGGGCTGCGCGGCTGGCTCATACGGGCGTCGATGTCGTCGCTCGCCATGTCCGGCCCCGCCCTCGGGATGCGGGCCGGGCGTTCGGAACGTCCTCCGTGCCGGCTGGCCTGAGGCGCGTTCACCGCCCCGCGTCGCCGCCGACCGTCACACTGTGACCGGCACGGGCAGCGGGCTCAAATTGAAAGGGGTGAACAATTGATAGACAAAAGAAATCAAAAGTTCTCAATTAAGAAATATTCTTGATCAAATTCGCGTTCAGCCGAACAGGGTTGCGCCCTTTGCCCGCGCGAGCTTCAGCAGCGCGCCGGCGACTGGCGGCAGCGGGTCCCTCTCCGACAGAACAAGGCCGATCGGCTGCACTTCGACCGGCTCGACCAGCGGAATGCCGGCAAGGTCACTGCCCGGCCCCAGCCCCCGGAAGCTCGCCTCCGGCACGATGCTGGTCCAAGGTCCGCGCCGCACGAAGGCCCAGATGCCCATGAAGGAATTGGTCTCGATCGCCGGCTGCGCGCTGGCGCCGGCCGCGCGCATCGCCTGATCGATGATGCGCCGGTTCTGCATGTCGGGGGTGAGCAGGCACAGCGGCGCGGTCGCGGCCTCCACCCAGCTGATGCTGCGCCGGCGCGCCAGCTTCTCGTCCGCCCGCGTGACGAAGACATAGCGCTCCAGATAGAGATCGAGCCGGCGCACCCGGTTCAGCGGCTCGTTCTCCAGATAGGTGATGCCGGCATCGAGATCGAGCTCGTCGAGCCCACGCTGGATCGCCGCCGAGCTGAGCGTCAGCATCTGCACCTTCACCTGCGGATGGCGGGCGATGAACGGGGCGAGCAGGGTCGGCGCCGCCGCCGTCGCGGCCGGGATCGCCCCGACGCGCAGCGTGCCGGAGAGTGCGCCGCCGGTATCGGCCCGCTCCTGCCGCAGGCTGTCGTAATCCGCCGCGATCTGCCGCGCCCAGCCGAGCACGCGCTCGCCCTCCGCCGTGAAACCGAGGAAGCGATGGCCGCGCACCACAATCGGCAGGCCGAGCTCCTGCTCCAGTTTGCGGATGCCGGCCGACAGCGTCGGCTGCGAGACATGGCAGGCCTCGGCCGCGCGCCCGAAATGCTTCTCGCGCGCCAGAGCGACCAGATAATGCATCTGCCGGACGAACATCGGCCAATCCCGTTTCCCGCGTCGAGCGGGCTAGTTATTCCCCATCTGACATAGCTTTCATATAGGCGGCGTAGCGCCGGCGGAACTCCTCCGGCTTTTCGGCGAACAGCCGGGCATGCAGCCGCAGCGCGGAACGGGCGAGCCGCTCCTGCCGCGCCCGCGCCGCCGCCGCCACCGGGGCGTGCCAGTCGCTGTCGGCGACCGCGCGCGGCAGCTCGGCGAGGCGCACCAGCAGCACGGCGAGGTCGTGATGCTTGCCCAGCTTCTCGCGCAGCCGATGCAGCTCGCCTTCCCGCGCGCGGCCCATCACCGGCCAGAGCGGGGTGAGCAGCTCCATGTGGAAGCGATGGGCGATCACCGCCTTGCGCAATTCGTGCAGTTCCTCGGCATCGCCGGCATCGATGTCGCGGCCGCGCCGCCGCGCCCTGGCGTAATCGGCGATGATCGCCGCCAGCAGCGCCTTGTCGAGCACGACCCCGCCGAGCAGTTCCCCCGCCGCGCGGCACGCCTCGACCAGCGCATCGAGCGGCGCGCGCTGCGCATCGAGACCGGGCGCCGCCGCGCTTTCATCGTCCGGCTCCGCCAGCGCGGCGAGCGCCGCGTCGCGCCATTCCGGCGCCAGCCCGGCCTTGGTCACCAGTTCGTCCAGCGCCTCGCGCTGCGCTGCCTGATCGCGCGAGGCGGAAAGCGCGCGCGCGCCCTCGGCCAGCGCGTCGCGGAGCCGGCCCGCCTCCCCGGCCCGCGCACCGCGCACCAGCCGCAGCAGCGCCCGCATGCGCTTGAACGCCTTGCGCAGGCCGTGCACCGCGCCGTCGCCCTTCCCGGTTTCAAGCGCTGCGCCGGCCTCCTCCGCCGCCAGCAGCAGGACGCCGCCGAGCGCGGGAGGGCGATGGCCGGCTGTGCCGCCGGCGCTGTGCACAGGCTTTCCCGGAAAAGTTTCCTTTCTCTCCGACACGGCAATTTCCCTTTTCCAGCGGTGAGTTGACTGCCATGTGCCGCAGGCGCGCGACGATCCGGTGACAAAAAATAGCGCCAAGCCCTTTCATTTGGCCATGAGGATTGCTAGATACCCGCCGTCGCCGGACGCTAGCGCCTCCGAGCCGACCTCTGACGCGGGGTGGAGCAGCCCGGTAGCTCGTCAGGCTCATAACCTGAAGGCCGCAGGTTCAAATCCTGCCCCCGCAACCATCTTTAATTGCGACCCCGCAGCCTTACCCGCTGCGGGGTTTTGCGTTTGTGTGGCAATCGTCAGGATGCCGGCGAGATCGCCCTGGACATCGATCTCCATCTTGCCGTCCACCGGCGTCAGAACGATCTGGTCCACCAGCGAGCGCAGAATGTCGGCCGCCTCGATCCGCTTCTCTTCCTCTTCGTCCTGCAAGGCTTCGTAGAGCTGCTGGACCCGCTTGCGGTATTGCAACGCCATTGAGGGGTGCAGAAGGGGAGGCGGTTCCTCAGCTTCGGCCAGGAACAAGGCCAGTTCCTTCTTGCGCTGTTCCAGAAGGACCATCTTGGCGTTGATCGCGTCGGCCGCGCCACCCTTGAGGATCAGGTTGAGCAGCGTGTCGAGTTCGCGGTCGATCTTCGCAATCTCGGCCTCGGCCGAAGCGATGCCCGCGCGGCCTTCCATGCGCAGCAGGTTCATCTCCTGCGTGAACACCTCGCAGAAGCGGGCGAACATCTCCGGATCGACGAGCCTGGTGCGCAAGGCGTTCAGCACACGCGATTCCAGTTCCTCGCGACGGATATTGGTCCGGTTATCGCAGGTGCCTTTGTTCCGTGCCGTCGAGCAGCCGATCAGGGCCGCCGAGATCGCCGAATAGCCGCCGCCGCAGCAGGCGCATTTGGTCAGCCCGGAGAACAGGTACTTCGGGCGGCGGCGGTGGTTCATCTTGCGGACGTCGGCGATGCCGCTCTCGTCCCGCTCGGTCCGCATCTCGCCCTGCCGCGTCTTCACGGCGTTCCAGAGGTCGTCGTCGAGGATGCGCAACTCGGGTGCGTCCTGAATGACCCATTCCGTTTCCGGGTTGGGCCGGGCTTGCCGCTTGCCGGTATCCGGATCTTTGACGAAGCGCTGACGGTTCCAGACGATCTTGCCGACATACATCTCGTTGTTGAGGATGCCGTTCCCACGCTTCGGGTTGCCGTTGATCGTGCTGAAACCCCAGTCACCACCGGACGGGGCGGGGATGCCGTCCCGGTTCAGAGCGAAGGCGATGGTCTTAGCCGACTTGCCGGCCGCATAGTCGCGGAAGATGCGGCGTACGACCTCGGCCTGCGCCTCGTTGATCCTGCGGTCGCCGCGGATCGGTTCGCCGTTAGCGTCCAGCTTCTTGACCACGTCATAGCCGTAGGAATTGCCGCCGCCCGACTTGCCCGCCTCGACCCGGCCGCGTTGTCCGCGACGGGTCTTGTCGGCCAGATCCTTCAGAAACAGCGCGTTCATCGTGCCCTTGAGCCCGACATGGAGGTGCGAGACTTCACCCTCGGAGAGGGTGAACATCTTCACGTCCGAATAGGACATGCGCTTGAAGAGGCCCGCTATGTCCTCCTGATCGCGCGAAAGCCGATCCATGGCTTCCGCAAGGATCAGGTCGAAACGACCGCGCGTGGCGTCGGAAATCAGGGCCTGGATGCCGGGGCGCAGCAGAGACGAACCAGAGATTGCGTGATCGGAATACTCCTCGACGATCTGCCAGCCCTGCTTCTCCGCATGAAGGCGGCACATGCGGAACTGGTCGGCAATCGAGGCGTCGCGTTGATTATCGGACGAGTAGCGGGCGTAGATCGCGACCTTCAATGCACCTCTCCTTTCGGCATCAGGAGGTGCGCTTCCCCCGTCGCCTCGTCATCTTGACTTCTTCCGCGTAACATTCCCGTGCCGCCTGCCGCGCCAGAAAGTCGACCAGACGCAAAAGCCGCGGGTCGGGATCGCCCCTTGGAGTAAAGGTCAGTTCCGGCTCGTCGATGAGCAGGGATTCGAGCAGCGCTTCGCGCTCGTCCCTTGTCATCTTCGCCGACGCTTGGATTGATCGTGATGTCATACATCCAAGCATTCACCCAAATACCAGTGTAAGCAATTGATATAACACGCGTATATTGGGCGGCAGAAAGCCTGTTCTCGGCGGCTTCGGTGAAGTCTGGCGTATTCCCTCGTGCCGCAGCATATGGAAAATACTGGCGCAAATGCGCAATATTCTTCTGCATTACCTCACTGCGGGGGGCGGCCCAAGGCATCGCTGACATCCCTTGTTTGCAAGGCCAATATCGGCTATATATCAGGATATAGCACGGAGGCCCGTCATGAGCAATGCGGCACAGAAGAGAGCGATCGAAAATTACCGGGCACGCTTGACGCAGCGTGGCTTCAAGCGCTTCGAGGTCTTAGCACTGGAATCCGACCGCGAGCTAATCCGGTCGCTTGCTCGCCAACTGGCGGAGGAGGGGCCGGAAGCGGAAAAGGCGCGGGCTGCGGTCAAGGCGGCCCTTGTTGCAGGTGAGCCGCCAAAATCCGGTGGCATCCTGTCTGCCCTTCGCCGTTCCCCCCTTGTCGGCGCGGATCTCGATCTGTCGCGTCCACGCGAAGAAGGGCGCCGGGTCGATCTGTGACGCGTTATCTTCTCGACACCAACATCATTAGCAACATTGTCAAACCGCAGCCATCCAAAACCCTTCTGGATTGGATGACCGCGCAGCAGGACGAGGATCTTTTCGTCACTACGTTGACCATCGCTGAGATCCGACGTGGCATTCTGGAAAAGCCGCGTGGGAAAAAGCGCGATGCGCTCGATGCCTGGTTTTCGGGACCGGAGGGGCCACAGGAGCTGTTTGCCGGTCGCATTCTCTCGTTCGATGAAAAAGCTGCCCTCATCTGGGCGCGATTGATGGCGGAAGGGAAGGCGGCAGGTCGTCCACGAAGCGGACTCGATATGATTATCGCCGCGATCGCGGGAGCACACGACTGCGTAGTCGTCACAGATAACGAAAAGGATTTCAGGGGGCTTCAAATCGTCAACCCCTTGCGTCGCGAAGCAGAGGGGGGAGATCGATGACAGCAGGAACGTTTTTGCCAACAGAATATCAGCTTATTGGTCTTACAGAGGGCGGCGGCGTTGGTGATCTGCTGGCTGGTCTCGACAAAAAGCAGGGACGAATTCGGCTTCAGGCCCTGATCTCGGAATGGCTGCGTATGGAAAACGTCGTGGTGATAACCGGGGCGGGAACCTCAGTCTCCGCCGGCGGGAAGACCATGGCGAACCTTGAGGTCGCTGTATTTGATACCATCGAGGCCTTTGCTGATCTGCCCGCGTCGATTACCCCTATTATCAAGGCGCGACAGAAAGCAGTTGTACAGGCGAAGACCGACAAGACGGAGCCTCTGGGCTTCGAGGGGTGGCTTTCGTTTATCGCCAATGCCCTCGTCGTAGGGCAATCCAAGGACGCTCCGTTTTCCGGTGTCATCTGGCCGGGTATGTCAGCACCAAGCCTCAAAGACCTTCAATGGTTCGTCGATCGGTTGCGCATGGCGATCTTCGCTGAATGCGCGTTGTCCTTGCCGGACACCGGGCTTGCGACATCGGCGACCGCGGTCGCCCCTCAGTTGGCTTTCCTTTCAAAGTTGGTCGCGCGCGACAGCAATCTCGGGCGAACTCATCTCTTCACCCTGAATTACGACACGCTCTTCGAGCAGGCGCTGGAATTGCTTGGAGTACAATATTTCGATGGATTCACGGGTCGCGCGGCTGCGCGCTTCGATCCGTCCGTCTATGGGCTCGACATCTATTATCCGGGCGAGGTCGCTGAAGGTCGTGTCCGCCGATTCGACAAGTTCCTGCATTTCTACAAGTTGCATGGCTCGATCCACTGGTTCGAGCACGGCGATGAAATGCGCGCCCGTCATCCCGACCTGACACGTTTCCAGTCCTATGCAGCGAAGAGTCCGGCGGACAAGGCGGCGGCACTCGTGCCACTGGCTGACAAGACGCCCTCGGTAGGCATCCTGCCCACCGCCAACAAGTTCGCGCAGACGCTGACCATGCCCTACGCGCATCTGTTCCGGTCGTTCCAGGTCCGACTCGGCATTCCCCAAACCTTCTTGCTCGTCCTCGGTTATGGGTTCGGGGATGAGCATGTCAGCCGGATCATCGAGAATGCCTTGATGAACCCTTCGCTGGTGATGCTGGTAATCGAACCCAATCCAGAAAGTCCGGTCATTGAACGCATCCGACGCTACAAGGATCTCGGCAAACGCGCCTTCGTTCTCTGCCCCACGACAGATGCTTTCGCTGCCGCGCCTTTCACACTTGCGACGTTCGACGACTTTGCGACCTCGGTGATGCCCGACGTGCAATGGCTCGACGACTTCCTGCGGCTACGGCGTTTCGAGAAACAGATTGCCTCCTCTGAAACGCCAACCGATCCAAACGCCGGCGTGGGGGCTTAGATGGATAATCCCCGGCTTGTCGGCCATATCGTCTCGGTCCAAGGTTTTCGGGTCAAGGTGGAGTTGCTCCCCGAAACCCGTTCGGCGTTACGTGCCACTCTGGATGGCGTTCAGGTCGCGATCGCGATCAATGCTTACCTGACCTTCTCGCTCGGAGCGGGGGAGACCGTCATCGGCATCATCACCGATCTGGAGGCCCGCGAGACCTTCGATCCGAACAGCGGCGATGATCTCAGTCTCGAACTGATGAAGCCGCGCCGCGTCGCCAGCGTACAATTGCTGGGCACCATCGAGCATGCGGACGATGAACCCTCCTTCAGCCCAGGCATTTCCGTTCTGCCGACGCTCGATACGCCGGCCGAGATCGGATCGCCCGACATATTACGGGCGGTCTTCGAGATTCCTCCCCGCCGCAATAAGCCGGAAGGCTACGACGATAAGGACTTCGACTGTGACCTGAGAATAGGCTTTCCGACTGGTCAGGCCCGCAACGTCGTGCGCGCTTCCTACAATGACCTGTTTTCGCGGCCTTTAGCTATCGTAGGCAACACTGGGTGTTGATTTCCACTGAGATCTGACCCGGCAGGAGCGGATTTTTCCATCGAGAACTGACCCATGTTTTCACCACGTCTCACGCGGCATCGCGGGGGACAGCGGAGTGATCTACATGGAGTTATTGA
>NZ_JAZDRM010000037.1:0-41511 GCF_047501495.1 Ancylobacter sp. G4_0304
GCTCAATAACTCCATGTAGATCACTCCGCTGTCCCCCGCGATGCCGCGTGAGACGTGGTGAAAACATGGGTCAGTTCTCGATGGAAAAATCCGCTCCTGCCGGGTCAGATCTCAGTGGAAATCAACAGGCGTTCGTCAATCTACCACTCGAGAGCCTCGATCTTGGCAGCCTCAAGTCGCGCCTCAGCGATATCTCGATAATGGAGGGCGCCACAGAGATGACGCTTGCCTCTCGCGCGGCGTAACCCAATGAGTTGTGATCCTTTTTGTGGTCAAACTGTCATAATAGGCAATTAATGACGTGATCAGCGAATGTTGCTCGGGAGAGATACATGTCACTGATCCAACGTCTACTCAAAGTATCGAGCCTTTCCGTTACGTTGGTTATGGCGGGTGTCGGTCTTTCACAGGCCGATTTCAAGCTTGATCCGCGCTTTACCGATGCAAACGGCGACATGGTCGCCGATGCGCCGACGGATGCTTCCAAGCAGATCGACCCCGACACGCTGATTTTCGCCTATACGCCGGTAGAAGACCCTGCAGTCTACGCCAAGGTGTGGCAGGAGTTCCTCGACCATCTCGCCAAGACCACGGGCAAGAAGGTGCAGTTCTTCCCTGTGCAGTCCAACGCCGCCCAGCTTGAAGCCATGCGCGCCGGCCGCCTTCACGTCGCCGGCTTCAATACCGGCTCGAACCCGATCGCGGTCGCCTGTGCCGGCTTCGTGCCCTTCACCATGATGGCCTCGAAGACCGGCGCCTTCGGTTATGAGATGGAAATCATCACCTATCCGGGCTCGGGCGTGACCAAGGTTGAGGACATCAAGGGCAAGAAGATGGCCTTTACCTCCGAGACCTCGAACTCAGGCTACAAGGCGCCGTCGGCTCTGCTGCGCACCGAGTTCCAGTTGGAGGCCGGCAAGGATTATGAGCCGGTGTTCTCCGGCAAGCACGACAACTCGATCCTCGGCGTCGCCAACAAGGACTACCCCGCGGCGGCGATCGCCAACTCCGTCATGAAGCGCATGGTCGCCCGCGGCGTCGTCAAGCCGGAGCAGATCGTCACCATCTACAAGTCGCAGACCTTCCCGACCACCGGCTACGGCTATGTCTACAATCTCAAGCCGGAACTGGCGGCGAAGGTGAAGGAGGCGTTCAGCACCTTCAACTGGGAGGGAACGGCCCTGCTGAAGGAATTCCAGACCTCCGAACCGCCGCAGGAAGCCTTCATCCCGATCACCTTCAAGGATAATTGGGCTGTGATCCGGCAGATCGATAGCGCCATGGGCGTCAGCTACGAGTGCAAGTGATCGGCATCAAGTGACGGCACAAATGAGGTTTGCGAGCATGCTGCGACTTGAGGGCCTTTCCAAGCGCTATGCCAAGGGCGACAAGGCTCTCGATCACATCGATTTGCATGTTCCCGCCGGTCAGGTCGTCGGCCTGATCGGCCCCTCGGGTGCCGGCAAGTCGACCCTCATCCGATGCGTTAACCGGCTCGTTGAGCCGAGCGAGGGCAAGATTTTCCTCGGCGACGTCGAACTC
Source organism: Ancylobacter sp. G4_0304 (assembly GCF_047501495.1). Classification (NCBI taxonomy): domain Bacteria; kingdom Pseudomonadati; phylum Pseudomonadota; class Alphaproteobacteria; order Hyphomicrobiales; family Xanthobacteraceae; genus Ancylobacter; species Ancylobacter sp. G4_0304. The sequence continues at coordinate 1,543 of NZ_JAZDRM010000037.1, forward strand.
ACCTCCCTGGGCCAGGCCGGCTTGCGTCGGGCCCGGCGCCGCATGGGGATGATTTTCCAGGAATACGCGCTGGTCGAGCGTCTATCGGTTATGGAGAACGTGCTGTCCGGCCGCCTCGGCTATGTCGGCTTCTGGCGTGCCTGGTTCCGGCGCTTCCCGCAGGCGGACATCGACCGGGCCTTTACGGTGCTTGACCGCGTGGGCCTGATGGACCATGTCGACAAGCGCGCCGACGAGCTTTCCGGCGGCCAGAGGCAACGTGTCGGCATTGCCCGCGCGCTGGTGCAGGAGCCCGATATTCTATTGGTGGACGAGCCCACCGCCAGCCTCGACCCCAAGACCTCGCGCCAGATCATGCGGCTCATCATCGAGATCTGCGCCGAGCGTAATCTGGCCGCCATCGTCAACATCCATGATGTCGCCCTGGCGCAGATGTTCGTCCAGCGCATTGTCGGCCTGCGCGCCGGTCGCGTGGTGTTTGACGGCCCGCCCGAAAGCCTCGACCCCGCCGCGCTGACGGCGATCTATGGCGAGGAAGACTGGTCCAAGACAATGACGCGGGAGGAAGAGGCCGAGGATCGCGCCCATGAAGCCGCCTCAGCGCATTTGCGCGGCGCGCGCGCACCGCTGATCGCGGAAGCGCTCTGATGGCCGACGCCGTTCGCCCGCGCCGCTGGCGCCCTGCGCCGCTGATCGCCAATCCCTGGCTGCGCCACGGCCTGACACTGGGCGCGGCGATCTATCTCGCGCTCGCCCTGGGCACCATCGATGTCAACTGGGCGCGCGTCGTCGACGGCCTGGATCGGGGCGCGCGCTTCGTCGGTGGCTTCCTGCAGCCGAACTTCTCCTCACGCTGGGACGACATCGTCCAGGGCATGATCGAGAGCCTGACCATGACGGTGACATCCACCGTCGTCGGCATCGCCATTTCCATTCCGATCGGCATCGGCGCCGCCCACAATATCGTGCCGCGGCCGGTCTATTATGTGTGCCGGTCGATCATTGCGGTGTCACGATCGCTGCAGGAAATTATCGTCGCGATCTTCCTCGTGGCCATGGTCGGCTTTGGCCCGTTCGCCGGCTTTCTCACTTTGTCCTTCGCCACCATCGGCTTCCTGTCGAAGCTGCTGGCCGAGGACATCGAGGATACCGACCCGGCCTCGGTGGAGGCCGTTCGCGCCACCGGCTCGGGCTGGTTCTCCATGCTGTCCTATGGCGTGCTGCCGCAGGTCATGCCGCGGCTTATCGGCCTGTCGCTGTACCGTCTCGACATCAATTTCCGCGAGTCGGCGGTGGTTGGCATTGTCGGCGCGGGCGGCATCGGCGCGACGCTGAATACTGCGATCGATCGCTACGAGTTCGACAGTGCGGCGGCGATCCTGCTGCTCATCATCGGCATCGTGATGGTCAGCGAGTATACGTCGAGCCTCATTCGCAAAAGGGTGCAGTGATGGCCGTCCAACAACTCGCCAATGGGCGCTTCGCCTGGCAGCGGCGGACGGCCAGGGCCGAATGGCTGAACTGGCTGGCTTGGCTGGCCGGTGTCGCACTCACCGTCTTCTGCTGGCGGGTGATGACGGAAAGCACGATCTGGGACTATGTCTGGGACGCGCCGACGCAGGCCGCCGACATTGGCGGCCGCATGCTGCCGCCGCGCTGGAGCTACTTCCCAACCATCCTCAAGCCGCTCTGGGATACGCTGAACATCGCCACGCTCGGTACCTTGCTTGCCGTGTTCATCTCCGTGCCGATTGCGTTTCTGGCGGCACGCAACACCACCCCGAGCGTCGCGTTCGTGCGGCCGGTGGCGATCCTGGTGATCGTCTCGTCGCGCTCGATCAACGCGATCATCTGGGCCCTGCTGCTGGTCGCTATTCTTGGTCCCGGCATTCTCGCCGGCATCATCGCCATCGCGCTGCGCTCCATCGGCTTCATCGGCAAGCTGCTCTACGAGGCGATCGAGGAAATCGACGCCAAGCAGGTAGAGGCCATCAGCGCGACCGGCGCCTCCGGCCCGCAAACGCTGGCCTACGCCATCGTCCCGCAGATCATGCCCGCTTTCGCCGGCATCACCGTTTTCCGCTGGGACATCAACATCCGCGAATCCACCGTGCTCGGGTTGGTGGGGGCCGGCGGCATCGGGCTCAATCTGGAGAGTTCGCTCAACACGCTGGCATGGCCCCAGGTGACGCTGATCCTCCTCGTCATCCTCGGAACGGTCGTCGTCAGCGAGTGGATTTCCGCACGGGTCCGCCACGCCATCATCTAAAGCCGACAGATCACCAACAGCCTCTTGCCATGTGTCCATCTGTCGGTTATCGTCGACATATGGACACTGATAACGCCCTTGCCGCCTTCGCCGCGCTCGCCCAGCCCACCCGGCTGGACGTGTTCCGCCTGCTTGTTGCCCATGAGCCGGACGGCATGCCGGCGGGCGAGGTGGCGCGCCGGCTCGACGTGCCCCACAACACGCTCTCCACCCATCTCGGCATTCTCGCCCGGGCGGGGTTGATCGAAGCCGAGCGCCAGAGCCGGCTCATCCTCTACCGCGCCCGGCTTGAGGCGGTGCGCGAGCTCGCTTCCTTCATTCTCAAGGATTGCTGCGGCGGCAAGCCCGATATCTGCGCCCCGCTGATCGCCGATCTCCAGCCCTGCTGTCCCGCTGCGGGACAGAGCACAGACACACCTGCCGCCAAGGAGGCGCGCCATGTCTGAAACCACGCCGTCTGACCAAAAGCCGTCTGACCAGAACGCTGGCCACATCTACAACGTGCTGTTTCTCTGCACCGGCAATTCCGCCCGCTCCATCCTGGCGGAATCGATCCTCACCAAGGATGGTCACGGCCGCTTCCGCGCCTTCTCCGCCGGCAGCCAGCCCAAGGGCGCGGTCAATCCGCTGGCGCTGGCGACGCTGCGCAGCCTCGACTATCCCACGGACGGCCTGCACTCCAAGAACTGGGGCGAATTTGCCGCGCCCGACGCGCCGGTCATGGATTTCGTCTTCACCGTCTGCGACGGGGCGGCGGGCGAGACCTGCCCGGTCTGGCCGGGCCAGCCGATGACCGCCCATTGGGGCATCGAGGACCCCGCTGCCGTCGCGGGCACCGAGATCGAGAAGGAAGCCGCCTTCGCCCGCACCTTCCGCTATCTCAAGAACCGCATCGCCGCTTTCGCCGCCCTGCCGATCCGCAGCCTCGACACCATGACGCTGGGCGCCAAGCTCCACGAGATCGGCCGTAGCGAGGGGGCCACCCAGCCCCGGCGCGATGTGGCGTGAGGAGAAGGCCATGAGCGCCGTCACCATCTACCACAACCCCGCCTGCGGCACCTCGCGCAACGTGCTGGGCCTGATCCGCAATACCGGCCTTGAGCCTGTCGTGATCGAATATCTCAAGACCCCGCCGAGCCGCGAGGAACTCGTCTCGCTCATCGCCCGCATGGGCATCACCGTGCGTGATCTGCTGCGCGAGAAGGGCACGCCCTATGCCGAACTCGGGCTCGGCGATCCCGCGCTCAGCGACGACGCGCTGCTCGACGCGATGATGGCGCACCCGATCCTCATCAACCGCCCCATCGTCGTCACCCCGCGCCGCGTCAAGCTGTGCCGGCCCTCCGAGGTGGTGCTCGATCTGCTCGACGCTCCCCAGCGCGGCGAATTCCGCAAGGAAGACGGGGAACTCGTCATCGACATCAACGGCCACCGCGCCGCCTGAACGAGAGCCACACTCTATGTCCCAGACCCTGGCGCTGACCTCCCGGCCGGCCGCGCGGCTGTCCTTTCTCGACCGCTACCTCACCGTGTGGATCTTCGCGGCGATGGCGCTGGGCGTCGTGCTCGGCACGGTGTTCACCGGCCTGCCGGAGGCGCTGAACGCGCTTTCGGTCGGTTCCACCAACATCCCGATCGCCATCGGGCTGATCCTGATGATGTACCCGCCGCTCGCCAAGGTGCGCTATGAGGAACTGCACCTTGTGTTTGCCGACAAGCGCGTGCTGCTGCTGTCGCTGGTGCAGAACTGGCTGATCGGCCCGGTGCTGATGTTCGCGCTGGCGGTGCTCTTCCTGCGCGATTACCCGGAATACATGACCGGGCTGATCCTCATCGGCCTCGCCCGCTGCATCGCCATGGTGCTGGTGTGGAACCAGCTCGCCTGCGGCGACAACCAGTATGTCGCCGGGCTGGTGGCGTTCAATTCGATCTTCCAGATCCTGTTCTTCTCCACTTATGCCTGGCTGTTCCTCGCCGTGCTGCCGCCTTTGTTCGGGCTGGAGGGCAGCGTGGTCGATGTCAGCTTCTGGACCATCACCGAGGCGGTGCTGATCTATCTCGGCATCCCCTTCCTCGCCGGCTTCCTCACCCGCCGGCTGCTCATCAGGCGCAAGGGCCCGGACTGGTACGCCAATGTGTTTCTGCCGAAGATCAGCCCGATCACGCTGGGTGCGCTTTTGTTCACCATCGTCGCCATGTTCAGCCTGAAGGGCGGCGATCTCGTGCGCCTGCCGATGGATGCCGTGATCATCGCCATTCCGCTGACGATCTATTTCGTCGTCCAGTTCCTCATCAGCTTCGCCATGGGCCGGCTGATCGAGGCGGATTATCCCCGCACCACGGCGATTGCCTTCACCGCCGCCGGCAACAATTTCGAACTGGCCATCGCGGTCGCCATCGCCGCCTTCGGCCTCGCCTCGCCCGTCGCCTTTGCCGCCGTCATCGGCCCGCTGGTCGAGGTGCCGGTGCTGATCCTCTTGGTGCATGTCGCGCTGCGGCTCGGGCGGTCATGGTTTCCGAAGACGGCACCTTCCAGTGGGGGAGCATGAGCAGCACCCATCATGATGTCATCGTCATTGGGGGCGGGCAGGCCGGCCTCGCCATAGCCTATTATCTGCGTCGGGCAGGGTTGAGCTTCGTCATTCTCGATGCCGGCGAGGGACCCGGTGGCGCCTGGGTCCACACTTGGTCCTCGCTGCACCTGTTTTCGCCGGCGGCGTTCAGCTCGCTGCCAGGTTGGCCGATGCCAGTGGGTGACACGGGGGCTTTCCCCACCCGGGACGAGGTGATTGCTTATCTCACCCGCTATGAGCAACGCTATGGTTTCGCGATTGAACGCCCCTGTATTGTGGAGGCAGTCGAGCCTGCCCCGGCCGGGCTGCAGGTGCGGCTGACTTCGGGGCGCCGTGTGACAGGGCGGACCGTGGTGAGTGCAACCGGGACATGGTCGGCGCCTTTAATTCCGGCCTATCCCGAACAGGGTTTGTTCCGAGGCACGCAGCTTCACTCGGCCTTCTACCGGAACTCCGAGCCGTTCCGCGGCCAGCGCGTGTTGGTCATTGGCGGCGGCAATTCGGGTGCACAGATTTTTGCCGAACTGTCGCTCGTGGCAATTGCGACATGGGTGACAATTCAGGATCCGACCTTCCTTCCGGATGATGTCGATGGACGGGTGCTGTTCGAGCGTGCCAGCGCCCGCGTTCGCGGCGAGATCGGTGCGGCCGGGTTCGGCGACATTGTCATGGTACCACCGGTCAAAGAGGCGCGTGATCGAGGCATCCTTCAGACCGTCCGTCCATTCGAGCGCTTTACCCCGGACGGCGTGATATGGCCCGATGGGGCGACGGCGCCGGTGGACGCAGTGATCTGGTGCACTGGCTTCAGGCCCGCCACGGCTCACCTCCAGCCCCTCGGCTGTGTGGGGCCGGAGGGCCGGGTGGATGTGGTGGATCAGCGCGCGGTAACCCAGCCGCGCCTATGGCTTGCCGGTTATGGCGACTGGACCGGCGCTGCTTCCGCAACGCTGATCGGCGCTGGACGAACGGCGCGCGAACTTGTTCCCCGTATCATCGATGCGCTGGCAGCAGAGGACCGCGCTGGAACCGTCTGAAGGACAATGCAACGGCCGAATTTCGATTCTTGTCGAAATATCATTGACTGGCGATCAGGGCTGGATCTATCCTATTTCAATGAATCTCGAACAAGCCTCCCACCAGCTTGAAGCGCTTGGCAATCCAACCCGACTGCAGATCTATCGGACTCTGGTCCGCGCAGGTCCTGCGGGTCTGGCGGTCGGCGGCTTGCAGGAGCGGATCGGTATCGCTGCCTCAACGCTCTCGCATCATCTCAAGCGCCTCGTTGATACTGGCCTCGTGACGCAGGAGCGTCATGCCACGACCCTGATCTGCCGCGCGCATTATCCAGCGATGAATGCGCTGATCGGCTATCTCTCGGACGAATGCTGCGCCGACGTCGGATGCGTCGAGCCAGAGGTCGTGGCCAGTTGAGCTTTTGCCTTCTATTTCGAAACTACCGGAAGGACAGAATATGAATTTCTCATCGAAGCCTGACCTTCCGATCGCCATAATCGGTGCCGGGCCTGTAGGGCTGGCAGCTGCCGCCCACGCAGTACGGCGCGGGATCACGCCGCTGATCTTTGAGCGCGGCCCGACCATCGCGACCGCGCTGCGCAGCTGGGCACATGTGCGGGTCTTTACGCCGTGGAAATACAATGTGGACGCGGCCGCACGCGGCTTGCTGCTGGAGCAGGGCTGGCGGGAGCCGGATCCCGACGCCTTGCCCACCGGTGCCGAGATCGTTCGCGACTATCTGGAGCCGCTGGCGCGCCATCCCGCCCTTGCCCCGCATCTGCGCTGCACTGCCGAGGTGCGCACCATTGCCCGCACTGGCCTCGACAAGCTTACCACCGCCGGCCGGGAGAATGCCCCGTTCCAGATCATCTGGCGCGGGTCGGATGGTGCCGAGCAGCGCACCGAGGTCCGTGCGGTGCTGGACGCCTCCGGGACCTGGACCCAGCCGAACCCTCTCGGCGTCGACGGCCTCATGGTGCCCGGTGAACGCGAGGTGCAGGATCGCATCGCCTATGGCATTCCCGACATTCGGGGGTCTGCCCGTACGGACTATGCCGGCCGGCGCGTGCTGGTTGCCGGTAGCGGCCACTCGGCCATCAATGCCGTACTCGACCTGCTCCGTCTGCAGGAAGAGGCGACGGAGACGCGGATCGTCTGGGCGTTGCGCCGCAACGGATTGGACAAGCTCCTCGGCGGCGGTCTCGAGGATAAGCTGGCGGAGCGCGGGGCGCTTGGGCTCGCCGCGCGGCGCGCGATCGAGACCGGCCGATTCGATATGCTCTCGCCCTTCGCCACGGAGCGGTTGGAGCGGACAGGCGAGACCCTCTCTCTCACGGCACAGGTGGGCGGCCGTACGCAGAGCCTCGATGTCGACCGGATCATTGTCGCAACGGGCTCCCGGCCCGATCTGACGCTGTTCCGCGAATTGCGGGCTGCACTCGATCCGGTCGTCGAGGCACCGTTGGCGCTCGCGCCGCTGATCGACCCCAATCTGCACTCCTGCGGGACCGTGCCTCCGCATGGCGCGATGGAGCTCACGCATCCGGAATCCGGCTTTTACATCGTCGGCTCGAAAGCCTATGGACGGGCACCGACCTTCCTGATGATGACCGGCTATGAGCAGGTCCGTTCGGTCATCGCCGAGATCGCCGGCGACCATGCGGCCGCGCGCGACGTGCAGTTGGTGCTGCCGGAAACCGGTGTGTGCAGCACCGCACCGCGTGAAACCGAGGCTGCGTGTTGCGGGCCCGCACCCGCTGCCGCGCCTGCCGCCTGCTGTGGAGCGCGTGCGTGAGCGACAATGTTCTTGTCTCTGGTGCCGGGGAGCATCGTCCGCCCGGCGCGCGCAGCCTGTTCGTCACCGGGCTGGGCATAGGCCAGGTCTGTTCCTGGGGCTCGCTCTATTACAGCTTCCCGCTGATCGCCGAGGCGATGGGCCATGAGCTCGGCTGGTCGAAAAGCGCGCTCTATGGCGCGGCGACGCTGGGGCTCGCCTTCGCGGGGCTGGCCGCCTACCCCGTCGGCGCCGCCATCGACCGCGGGCATGGCCGCGCGATCATGACCATCGGCTCGGTGCTGGCCGGGCTGCTGCTGGTGCTGTGGTCGCAGGTCGAGAGCCTCGCTCTGTTCTATGTCGCGGTGGCCGGCATCGGCGCGCTGCAGGCGGCGACGCTGTACGATCCCGCCTTCGCCGTCATCGCCCGCCGCTCCGGCCCCTCGCATGCAAGGGCGGGGATCACGGCGCTCACCCTGTGGGGCGGCTTCGCCTCCACCGTGTTCATTCCGCTGGTGCAACTGCTGCTCGACACGGTCGGCTGGCGCGACGCGCTGCTGGTGCTGGCGGCGATCAACATACTCATCTGCGCCGGCTGCTACTGGTCGGTGATCGACCCGGATGCCGATGCGCCGGAGCGTCCCGCCGCCGGCGGCCGGCCGGCGCTGAGCGGACGGGCGGCGGTGGCCTGGGCGGCGCGCCAGCCGGTGTTCTGGGCGCTGGCGGTGGCTTTCACCGCCTATTCCGCCGCCTTCTCGGCCTTCACCTTCCATCTCTACCCGCTGCTGGTGGAGAAGGGGTTCGAGATCTCCGCCGTGGTCGCGGCCATGACGCTGATCGGTCCGGCGCAGGTGGCGGGGCGCATCGCCATCTGGGTGTTCGCGCCGCGCGCGCCGGTGCGGGTGATCGGCTCACTCACCGTGGCAGTGTTCCCGCTGGCGCTGGTGGCGCTCGACGTGCTGCCGCCGAGTTTCCTGCTGATCGCCCTTGTCGCCCTGTTCTATGGCGGCGCCAACGGCATCACCACGATCGTGCGCGGGCTCTCCGTGCCGGAAATGCTGACGCGGGAGGCCTATGGCGCGGTGAACGGGGCGATGTCCGCTCCGAGCACTGTCTCGCGCGCGCTGGCCCCGCTTGCCGGCGCCATGCTCTGGTCGGCCTCCGGCTCCTATGATGCGGTCCTGCTGGGCATCATCCTCATGACGGTCATCGTGGCCGTCGGCTTCTGGCTCGCCGCCTTCCTGTCGCGCCGCGCACGGTTCGAGGTTTCCTGATGACAAGTGACGACTTCACCGAGGCGCTGGATCTCGCCCATTTTGACCGGCCGGACGTGGACAAGCTGGCCCCGGCGGCGGCGATGACACACCCCCCGCGCATCCTGCTGCTCTATGGTTCGCTGCGCGCGCGTTCCTATAGCCGGCTGCTGGTCGAAGAGGCGGCGCGTCTGCTCACCGCCATGGGAGCCGAGACGCGCATCTTCGATCCCCACGGCCTGCCGCTGCCCGATTCCGTGCCGGCGGACCATCCCAAGGTGCAGGAACTGCGGGCGCTGTCGGAATGGTCGGAAGGGCAGGTCTGGTGCAGCCCGGAGCGGCACGGCACCATATCAGGCGTGTTCAAATGCCAGATAGACTGGCTGCCGCTGGAATATCGCGGCATTCGCCCGACGCAGGGGCGCACGCTGGCGGTGATGCAGGTTTCGGGCGGCTCGCAATCCTTCAATGCGGTGAACACGCTGCGCGTGCTCGGCCGCTGGATGCGGATGGTCACCATCCCCAACCAGTCCTCGGTCGCCAAGGCGTTTGAGGAATTCGACGAGGCCGGGCGGATGAAGCCGTCTTCCTATTACGATCGCGTCGTCGACGTGATGGAAGAGCTGATGAAGTTCACTTTGCTCACCCGCGAGCGCCGGGACTATTTCACCAGCCGCTACAGCGAGCGGCGCGAGGCAGCGGTAAAGGCGGCGGTCGCCGAGGCCGCGGATCTCTCGGCAATCGCAATGGCGGGAGCCGCCACACCGCAGTGACGCGGCACCCGGCGGCTTTCCACTTCAGCCGCCGGTAAGGCTCATATGCCGGCGCACCGCCGGGGCCTGGCCGGGGCGGTCGATCACGAAATCATGGCCCTTGGGCTTGCGGACGATGGCGGCGTCGAGCGCGGCATAGAGCGTCTCGTCGCTCTCTGAGGCGCGCAGCGGTGCGCGCAGATTCGCCGCGTCGTCCTGGCCGAGGCACATATAGAGCGTGCCGGTGCAGGTGACGCGGACACGGTTGCAGCCCTCGCAGAAATTATGCGTCAGCGGGGTGATGAAGCCGAGCCGCCCGCCGGTCTCGCGGATGCTGACATAGCGTGCCGGGCCGCCGGTGCGGAACGGAATGTCCTCCAGCGTCCAGCGCTCGGCGAGGCGCGCGCGCACGGTGGAGAGGGGCAGATACTGGTCGATCCGCTCGGCGCCGGTTTCGCCCAGCGGCATCACCTCGATGAGCGAGATGTCCATGCCCCGCCCATGCGCCCATTCGATGAGGTCGGGGATCTCGTGCTCATTCTCGCCGGCCAGCGCCACGGCGTTCAGCTTCACATGCAGCCCGGCCTGCTGCGCCGCATCGATGCCGGCGAGCACCTTGGAAAGGTCACCCCAGCGGGTCAGCGCGCGGAAACGGTCGGGGTCGAGCGTATCGAGCGAGACATTGATCCGCTTCACCCCGCAATCGGCGAGTTCGCGGGCGAAGCGGGCGAGCTGCGAGCCATTGGTGGTCAGCGTCAGTTCTTCCAGCGCGCCGGAATCGAGATGGCGGCCGAGCGAGCGGAACAGGGTCATCACGTCGCGGCGCACCAGCGGCTCGCCGCCGGTGAGGCGCAGCTTCTTCACGCCGCGCGCCACGAAGGCGGAGCACAGGCGGTCCAGCTCCTCCAGCGTCAGCAATTCCGGCTTGGGCAGGAAGGTCATGTGCTCGGCCATGCAGTAAACGCAGCGGAAATCGCAGCGGTCGGTGACCGAGACGCGCAGATAGGTGACGGCGCGGCCGAACGTGTCGATGAGCGGCATGCGCGTAACGAGGCGCTCCGCGCTGGTGGCGGAGGAAACTCGGACATTCATCAGCGGACTCCAGTAAGGCGCTGCAGCCTTAGGCAGGAAGACGGGCCGCCGCCTGGGGGCGGCGGCCCATTGCCGTCAGGAGATGTATTCCTTCGACTTGAAGGTGAGGTGCTGGACCGACTTCGGCGCGTCGGCGATCTTACGGATGCTACCCCAAGTCTGTTTGTAGTTGGGAATGACGAATTCGTTCACGCCCGCCGACACGACATTACCCTGCACGCCGGTGGGATAGCCGAACAGCATGAAGGCCTGCTTCGGTTTAGCCGTCGGAGTCGGATAGGCCATGGCCTGTGTCGAACCGTTGTCATTGTAGACTTCGACGAGATCACCGTTTTTCAAGCCGAGGTCGGCCATGTCCTTTGGGTTCATTTCGATGAACGGGTAGGGCCAGCGGTCCATGACGAACTCGTTCTCGATGTCGAGATAGGCGCTCTGCCACACCAGATTGGCGCGTCCATTGTTGATCAGGAACGGGAATTTGTCTTTCTCGGCCTGTTTGCCGGGCGCTTCCAGACCTCGCCATTGCGTGGTGGCGAACACCGCCTTGCCGTCCGGTTTATTGAACTTACCATCCGCGAACAGCCGCTTGGTTCCGACGATCTTGCCATCCTGAACCCCTGTTGCCGGCTCCTGGAAACCGTTGGTTCCCATAGCCCGCAGCAGGTCGTAGGTGACAAACTCGCCGCCTTTCTCATGCCCGTGATAGCCGTCCATGAAGGCATCCTCCTCGGTCTTCCAGTCGAAACCGGAGAACTTCGCCGCCATCTCGGCCTTGCCCATCTCACCGAGCACGCGCTGCATGTGGTTGGCAATCCGTGCCGCGATCAGGCAGTCGGGCATGGCGGTCCCGGGCGGGTCCATGTAGCGCTCGGTCAGACGCATCCGCCGCTCGCCATTCATCGAGGTGAGATTCATCTCGCCCGAGGTCGCCGCGGGCAGCATGACGTGCGCGGCCTCGCCAACCTTGGTCGGGACGATGTCGACGTCGACCGAGAACAGCCCCCCCTTGCGGATGGCGTCCATGATCGCCGCGACCATGGCGGTGCGATCACCATAGGGCACCGCGTTCATGGCGTCCTTCACCATGTCAGTGCGCTTTTTATAGATCCGCTTGAACTCGAGCGCGTTCAGCGTGGTCTTGTAGTGGTCGCACCCCCAGATGTGGTGGATACCCCCCTTACCCTCGATGAGCAGCTTGTCGACATAGGCGGCAGGGCGTCCGACATGGGCATCCGAGGGACGTGAATAGCCCTCCTGATGACCGCCCATGCGCACGCAGCCACCGCCGGGCCGGCCGATATTGCCGGTCGCCAGAGCGAGATTCACTAGCGACTGGTTGGTGCGGTAATTGTCGTTGCCCCAGATAAGGCCCTTCTCATAGGCGAACATGGCGCGGCGGCGGGCACCACCGGCCTTGGGCTCGGCGATCCAGGTGATCGCTTTGACGATGTCGGCCTCGGACAGGCCGGTAATCTTCGCCGCCTCGGCGATGGACGTCTTGTTTTCGGCGACTGCCTTGTCGAAATCCTTCGTGGAGGCGTCGATGAAGGCCTTGTCGATCCAGCCCTTGTCGACCGCGTAGGTGAACCAGGCGTTGAACAGTGCGAGATCGGTGCCGGAATTGAGCGCGAGATGCAGCACATTGTCCTTGCCCGCCTCGATTTCGCAGGCATTGACCGTCACCGTGCGGCGCGGATCGACGATGACGACGCGTCCCTGAGCCACTGGCTCGCTGCCGAACTCGGCCTTTTTCTTGTCGAGCGAGGTGCCGCGCAGGTTCGGCACCCAGTGGTTCAGAAAATAATTGGTCTGGGTTTCCAGCGCGTTTGTGCCAACTGCCACGATCGTGTCGGCGAGCTGGGCGTCCTCGTAGCAATTATTCAACTCGCCCACGCCCATGTCGCGCGAGCCGTGCACTTCGGAATTGTAGGCCGGGCGGTTGTGGATGCGGATGTTCCTGACCTTCATGGCGCCAAAATAAAGCTTGCCGGTGCCCCAGGTGTTTTCGTAGCCGCCGCCGGCGCCGCCATGGTCGAAGGCGGAGACGAACAATCCGTCCTCGCCCTGCTCGGCGATCACGGCGGCTGTCACGCGAGCGACGAGGTCGAGCGCGTCGTCCCAGCTGGTCGGCTGCAACTGGCCGTAGCGCCAGACCAGCGGGTCGGTGAGGCGCTGAAGCTGCGTGTTGTTCTGGCGTGAATAGCTCATCTCCGCGATGCGGGCGCCGCGAACCGAGCCCAGCCCGGAATTCACGCTGCATTCCTGATCCGGCTTGATGACGATATGCACGTCGCGGCCGTCCTGGCGGACGATGTTGTACATGGACGGAGCGTACCAGGCGGACGAATCTGCGCCCTGCTGCTCGGTGAGATCGACACCGAACGCGTTCTCCGTCGGGGCGGTGCCGCCCTCATAGCGAGCGTCCCAGCTATAGGCCTTGTAGCCGCAACCGACGATGCAATAGTGGCAGACGACGTTCTGCACCTTGGCGTTGGCCGGTACGATGGGCAGCCGGCCGATCTGGCGTTTGTAAGCCATTGTTTCCTCCCTCAGAGCACGTTCGACAGGCGGCCGTACAGAAGCTCGTCGACGCCTTCGGCGTAGATGTCGCCCTTGGCGTCGATCCGCAGCGCATATTGGGGAAGGTTCTGCGTCGCCTGCCCCCAGACCTGTTGTCCCCCCTTCTCGCAGTCGAAACGCGAGTAATGGCCGGGGCAGTTGAGTGTCTTGTCGCCGGCGGCATAGGACAGCGGAAAGCCCTTGTGCGGGCACAGGGTCGAAAACCCGACAATATCTCCGTCAGGCCCGGCGCCGCCCGGCACGGCCGTGCCCAGCTTCAGCAGAACGCCGGGTGCATCCTCGTCGGGATAGGCGACGTCGAACGGCTCGTTGGCTTTGAGATCCTTGACGTTGGCGAGCCGGTTCGCGGGATATTTGACCAGAGCGGCTCCCGCTTCGACGGTTTTGGCCTGCGCCGGCAGCACGGTTGCCGCCGCCGCTCCGGCGGTCATTACGCCGGCACCCGTCAGAAACTGGCGGCGGCCGGCATCGACGAGGCTTTGGCACCTCTTCATTGTAGCTCCCTCCCATTCGGCAGTGTCCGCTTCAGGACGCGACGAGCCTTTGCAGGAGGTGGGCCACATTAGAATAACATTAAAAATCAGGAAGTTACGCTATAAGCGCGGGTCCGTTCACGCCTTGGCGTTCGACAATCCGAACATGGTGCAGCGCCGTCGGTTCGGACAATCGAACAGAAGCCCCGCGCCCTACGGCTCAGCACCAAGACCGAGGCGGCGCATCTTTTCCCATAGTGTGGTGCGCCCGATGCCAAGCAGCCGCGCCGCCGCGCTTATCTCGCCCTGCGTACTGGCGAGTGCGCGCTGGATGTGCCTCTTCTCCGCATCCAGGCGCGCCTCCTCCAGCGAGCCGAGTTGTTGGGCGCCTTCGTGGCGCCCCGGCATTTGTTCGGGAAACAAGTCCCCTGGCATGATCCAAGGGCCCATGCCGAGGGCAATGGCGCGTTCCATGCGGTTGCGCAGCTCTCGGATATTGCCTGGCCAGGAATGGGCAAGCGCGGCCTCCTCCGCAAAGGCGCTGATGCCGTTGGTTTGGGTCGTTAATCGGCGGGAGAGTTCGGCAAAGACACGTTCCATCAGCCAGGGAATATCCTCGCGCCGCTCCCGCAGCGGCGGCATGCGTACCGTGACGACGTTGATCCGGTAGTACAGATCCTCGCGGAAGCTGCCCGCCGCGACGCGGCGCGGGAGGTCGGCATTGGTGGCGGTAACGAGCCGGCCGTTGAAACGCAGCTGCCGCTCGCCACCGACGCGGGTGAAGCTCCTGTCTTCAATGAGGCGCAGGAGCTTGGCCTGCAGTTCGGGACGCAGTTCGCCGATCTCATCGAGGAACAGAACGCCGGCCCCGGCCCGCTCGGCATAGCCCAAGTGGCGCTGTGCGGCGCCGGTGAAGGCGCCCTTCTCATGGCCGAAGAGCTCGCTCTCCAGAAGATCGGCAGGGATGGCGGCACAATTGACGGCCATGAAGGGCTCTGGGGCCGCCTCGGACATGGCATGGAGGAAATGCGCCGCGACCTCTTTGCCGGTCCCTGTCTCACCCGTGATCAGGACGGTCGAATTGATCCGGGCAACACGCCGCAGCAGCCGTTCGGTTTCCCGAATGGCCGGCGAAACGCCAAGGGCGGTTTCTTCGCCAGCTTTAGGTGGGCGCATCAGATCACCGAGGCGCGCGAGAAAGTCGTTCATCTCGAACGGCTTGGTGACATAGTCGGCGGCGCCGGCACGCATAAGCCGGACGGCCTGATCAATGTCGCCGTGAGCTGTGATGAAAAGGAATGGAGGTGCTTTGACACCGCACGCGGCGGCCCGGAATATGGCCTCCCCCGACACATCGGGAAGCCGTATGTCGCAGATGATGGCCTCGAATCGGCGCGCGGCGATCTCGCCCAGCGCGTCCTGGCCAGCTTGCCACCATTTGACCGCCATACCCTCGAGCGTGAGCCGCTGGACAAGGCTTTCCCCCATGATCGGATCGTCCTCGACCAAGCCGATCAGAACCGGATCAGGCGACATTGGCTAGCTCCTCGTCGCACGTGAAGGGGACCGACACGCGCACGCAGGTGCCGGTATCCTCTGGGTAATCGACACAGATGGTGGCACCGAGATCGCCGAGCAGCCGGTGTGTCATCCACAGACCGAGGCCGGCCCCTGCGCTCAGGGGGCGAGCATGAGCGGCGCCGGTCAGCAGTGCGGCGGCTTCGTGTGGTAATCCTCGACCGCGGTCCCGCACTTCCACCAGTAGCCGCCGGTCTGTCACCGCCGCCGAGAGGGCGACGGTCGAGCCTTCGGGTGCTGCCGCGACGGCGTTAAGCAACAGATTCAGCACGGCCTGCCGGATCGGCGTACTGGGGAGCGGGATGCTGTTGTCCAGCGTGTTGACGATGGTGACACTGATCCCGCGTCGCCGGGCTTCGGGCGCGACGAGAAGGCCGAGATCGTCGATGTCCGCAGCCATCAGATGGCGTCGGGTGTCATCGGTCCGGTACAGCGCGAGTGTCGTGCGCACCACGTCGCGTATGCCAACCAAGCCGCGTTCGAGCAGGCCCACCGATCCGACGCGGACGCTTTCGATCTGGCCATGGCTCTTGACGGTCGCGAGCGCATTGAAGAGGCCTCCAAGCGGATTGTTGATCTCGTGGGCCAGCGCCGACGCCAGCCGCCCGAGGCTGCCGAGGCGCTCTTCCTCGGCGAGGCGCTTTGACAGTTCCTGCCGCTCGGCCGTCGAATGCACCAGTTCGTTGTATGCCTGAAAGAGACGGCCAAACTCGCCATGGCTGGCGGCAACGATGTCCGGCGCGATCGCCGCCACATGATTCTCGCGCGCATTGCCCAAATGGTCGGACAGGATACGGATCGGCCGCATCATCCGCGCAACCAGCAGCCAGCCCGCCGCCGCCAGGAGAAAGGTCAGAACCCCGTTGGTCAGTATGAGCGCCGTCAGCACATCCCGTCGCTCGATCGCCAGATGGCGGGTGTCGAAGCTCGCATAGATCGTCCCTACTTTTCGCCCGGGGTAGGAGAGTTCGCGCTGGGCATGGGCCCGATCCGCACCGGAATCGAAGCGGAAGGTCTCCCGGCCGGTGGCGGCGATGATTGATGACGACACCATTGCGCCAACGGGATGGGCGCGCGGATCGGAAGCGGCAATCACACGATTGTCGGCATTGGCGACAATTGCCTCGACCGGCCGCAGGCTCTTGTTGAGCTGCTGCGCCCGCTCGATTGCGTCGAAAACTTCCCAGACATCGTCGCGTAGGATCGAGGGCGCGGCCGCAGAAGACAGCCCGTCGAGATAGCTCTGGGTCAGCTCACGAAGATGGCGCTCCTGAGTGTCGTCGAGGCGCGACAGCACACGTTCGGAAAGAACGACGCCGACGAGCACCATGAGCGCGGCCACGGCCAGAGGCACCTTCAGTGTCACGGGCCAATTGCGAGGATTGACCGACGCCCGCATCGACTAGCCCTCAAGCGCTACGAGGGCCGCCTTCGTAGCGATCGTGTCGAAGAGGTCGGCGTCCTCACGCGCAAAACTGTCGAGGCGCAACATGGCGAGGATCGCGCGTCCTTCCATGTCTTCGGACATATTCAGCAGGGCAGCGGACAGTCGCGCGAGGTGCTCCTTGTCCACGGCGACTCGCGGCGCGGCGATTGGCGGGAAGCCGAGCCATTCGGAACGCCGGATGATGCGGGTGCGGGCCGTGAGTTCCGGCTCCAGTTCGGCGACGACCTCATAGACATAGCCGTCCACCGATCCTGACATGGCGAGCCCGGATGCGACAGCGCGAATGACGTTCCTATGGCCATAGGTGAAGAATGTCCGCTCGAAGAACGTCTCCGGTCGGGCATGAGCCTCGGCCAGAGCCGCGCGCGTGACAAGGAAACCGGAATTGGAATCGGGGTCCGAGAAAGCGTGCACATCGCCCTTGAGGTCGGAAAGACCTTCGGCGCGACGATCGGCATCGACGATCAGATAGGACTGATACAGCAGCCTGCCACGCCATCGCGGTACGGCGACCAACTGAAGCTCGGTCTCGTGCATGACATAGGGGTAGCCGCAGATCCAGGCCGCGTCGATCTGTCTCGAAATAAGGAGGGCGACAATTTCCTGATAGGTGCGGCGGGTAACCAGATTGACCGGAAAATCTGTCGTTCGTTCAAGGTATGTTTGGAGACGCCCAAGCAATTCTAGATCGGACGTAAGAAAAACGGGCGTTAACCCGAAGCGTATTTCTGATGCTTTGGCATGCGATAGACGAGAAAATAACGCAAGGGAGGCGATGAAAGACGCCGGCCCCGTCAAAAAAACGCGCCGATCCAACCCGAAGACGGATTTCCGAGACATGGCGTTTCCTGTTTGGAGTTCTTCTTTTTCCAGTCAGGTTACCTTGTTTGGGGGGCAACGGAAATAGAACGAGCCATCACAAAACTCTCGGATTGACCGCCACGCCTCCATCAGCCCCCTTTGGTGTCACCGGACTGTCATCCTGGACTGCTACGGCGCCAAGGAAATCGCGCAATGATGGCTGGTCGCCCCGAGTGACTACCGGCTGCGTTACCAATCCAAGAGGATTCCGGGCATGAAAGTCGGCATTAACGGCATGGGACGGATCGGGCGGCTGGCGCTCAGGGCAGCGGCGGGGGCTGCCGAGCGCCAGGGGGACGATCCGCGTGCCGGCAACCGGCTGGATGTGGTCCACTTCAACGAGATCAAGGGCGGCGCGGCGGCCACCGCGCATCTCCTCGAATTCGACAGCGTGCAGGGTCGCTGGCGCGCGCCGATCGAGGTTGCCAGCGAAGACGCCATCATGATCGATGGCACGCGGATTTCCTTCTCCGCCCATGCCGCGCCGGGCGATATCCCGTGGGGCGACCTCGGCGTCGATGTCGTGCTGGAATGCACCGGCAAGTTCCTGACCCCAGCCGTCCTCCAAGGGCATCTGGATCGCGGCGCCAAGCGCGTCATTGTCGCCGCGCCGGTCAAGGACCCCTCGGTGCTCAACGTCGTGGTCGGCGTCAACGAGCATCTCTATGAACCGTCGGTGCATCCCATCGTCACGGCGGCGTCCTGCACCACCAATTGCCTCGCGCCTGTGGTGAAGGTCGTCCATGAGGCGATCGGCATCCGCCACGGCCAGATCACCACCATCCACAACCCGACCAACACCAATGTGGTGGTCGACGCCCCCCATAAGGATCTGCGGCGCGCCCGTTCCGCCATGCTGTCGCTGCAGCCGACCACCACGGGGAGCGCTACCGCCATCGCGCTGATCTATCCCGAGCTGAAGGGCAAACTGAACGGTCACGCGGTGCGCGCGCCGGTGCTGAACGCCTCGCTCACCGACGCGGTGTTCGAAATGAAGCGCCCGACCAGTGTGGAAGAGGTGAACGAGCTATTTCGCGCTGCTGCGCAGGGGCCGCTCAAGGGCATTCTCGGCTATGAGCCGCGCGCTCTTGTGTCTGCCGACTATGCCCGCGATACCCGCTCCTCCATCGTTGATGGCCTCTCGACCATGGTCACCGACGAGACGCTGCTCAAGGTCTACGCCTGGTACGACAATGAGATGGGCTATGCCTGCCGCATGGTCGATCTCGCCTGCCACATGCAGAAAGTCGGAATCTGACCATGTTGGCTTCCTCAGGCAGCGGGCTGCGCAACTACGCCATCGTGACGGCGGCCTATTGGGGCTTCACCCTCACCGATGGCGCCTTGCGCATGCTGGTGCTGTTCACCTTCTTCCAGCTCGGCTATTCGCCCTTCACGCTGGCCTTCCTGTTCCTGCTCTATGAGGCGGCCGGCATCGGCGCCAATTTCATCGGCGGCTGGCTGGCGGCGCGCTACGGCATCACCCGCATGCTCACAGTCGGGCTGGTGACGCAAATTTCCGGCTTCCTGCTGCTCTCCGCCGTTTCGCCGGAATGGGGCAGTGCGTTGCTCGTCACCTGGGTGCTGCTGGCCCAAGGCGTGTGCGGCGTTGCCAAGGACCTCACCAAGACCGCCTCGAAATCGGCGATCAAGATCACCGAAGCGCAGGCGGGCGGTGAGGCCGAGGGCCGGCTTTTCAAATGGGTCGCCTGGTTCACCGGCTCGAAAAACGCGATGAAGGGCGTCGGCTTCTTTCTTGGCGGGCTGCTCCTGCAGCTGGTCGGCTTCCGCTACGGGCTGTGGCTGATGGCGGGAGCGCTGTTCCTCGTCATGCTCGGCGTGGTGTTCTCTCTCCCCGCCATGATGGGCAAGGCCAAGGCCAGCGCCAGCGCCCGCGAACTCTTCGCCAAGTCCAAGGGCATCAACCTGTTAGCGGCCGCCCGCGTTGCGCTGTTCGGCGCGCGCGACGTGTGGTTCGTCGTCGGCGTACCGGTGTTCCTCTATGCCAACGGCTGGACCTTCACCATGGTCGGCGCCTTTCTGGCGCTGTGGACCATCGGCTACGGGCTGGTACAGGCGGCGGCGCCCTCGCTGGTCGCCCGCAGCCCCGATGGCCTGTCGCGCGAAGTGCCGGCGGCCCGCTGGTGGTCGCTCGCGCTCGCCGCCGTGCCGGCGCTCATCGCCGTGGCGCTGGCGCTCAATCCGCCCGATCCGACCCTTGCGCTGGTCGTCGGCCTCGCCGTGTTCGGCATCGCCTTCGCGGTGAACTCCTCCGTGCACTCCTATCTCGTTCTCGCCTATGCGGGCTCGGAGAAGGCGGCGGAGGATGTCGGCTTCTACTATGCGGCCAACGCCGCCGGGCGCTTCCTCGGCATTCTCGCCTCCGGCTTCCTCTATCAGTTCGGCGGCATCTATGCCTGCCTCATCGGCTCCGCCGTGATGCTGTTCCTCTGCTGGCTGATCACGCTGGCGCTGCCGACGCAAGCGAATTCACAGAGCCCCACGGTTCGAGCCGCCTGATGATGTCTGCCCCCGGGGGCAGACATCCGCAACGGTCGGGTGAAGGCGGAAAATCGTGTCATGCCGTCCGGCGGTGCGGCGCAACAGTAACAACCTCGCGCCTCGTGAATTCCTCCCTCGCAAGGGAAATGGCGCGGCGAGTGGCGCCGGGACCAAGCCAGGCAGCGACTTTCATTTCCTGGGTGATGGTATCCCCCAGAGTGCCGAAAATTGTGGTGCTGATCGCCTGCTGCTGTCTACGAAGGTGATCCTCAAGCAGCTTGTGGCGAGTGATATATCCGGCGTTAACTCCGGGGATTGAGTGATTCATCAGCATTCGGGCGTCCAATTCCGAGACACCTGCGGGCGTTGCCACGGTGCGGAACGTCTGGCGCAGTTCGTTGCCCCATTTCGATAGCGTCTCACGGTCCTCCTTCTGCTCGACAAGATGTCCGTCTGCGCTGTCCGCAGGGAAAATCCACTTGGTAGCTTGCCGTGGGTGCATCAACTGGCCAAAGCGCAGCGCGCGTATCAAGCAGTTGATCATTTGTCGAGATAACGGAATATCGAAGGCGCGATCAGCGCCTCCCTTGGGCTTTGGCACATGCAGTACGCGCCGACGCCAATCGATGTGGGACGGCTTGGCTTCCTTCAATGCCGCGGGCCGGCACGCGGATAGCAAGGTGAAGAGGTGAAATTCGCGCCGGATCGGATTGTCGATGGCAGCCAGTTCGATGAACCAGGCCTTAAGGTCAGCCAGACCCATCCCCGTGTTGCGGCGCTTTTCGCCATTCCAATCGATGCTGCCGACAGGATTATCGGCAGGAAGCTCCCGGTTGGTCTTGCGTGCGTGATTATAGATCGCGCGCAGCGTCCGCATGCAGCCATTGGCGATGTAGGGGCCATTCGCCGTGGTGACCGCATCGTGCTTTGCAGCCACCTTTGCCGGGTTGGTCCCGAGGTCGATCAGTGGCAAATCGAGCCACTCGGCGAAAACGCGTTCGATATGATCTCGATAGCTTTCGATCGTCCGATCGCTGCGCCCTTTGCGCGTCATCGCTATTTCATAGCGCTCCCAAGCCTGCCGGAGTGTAATGCCGACAGATTTCGAGGCTTCTGATGGGGGAATATGGGCAGCCGACGTCGCTTTCGTCGTCTTCGCCTCGGCTTTGGGATGCTGGCCCCGGCTGATCTGTGCCAGATATTCCTTTGCCACTGATCGCGCGGCCCGTGTCGACATCTCTGACGTATCGCCAATTGCGACGCGGACTGTGGATACCCGTTTGCCCTCCTCTCTAAGGTCTCCCTGAACCGTAAAGGTCTTCTTGCGCGGGCCCACCACAAGAAAGAAGCCCTTCAATTCGGTATCGCGGACGATGTAGCGCCCCCTTTCGGGTGAAAGGAGGCGTTCGATGACCTTGTCGTTCAGCTGGAAACGCATGTCTGCCATAGCGTAGATGCCATCTTCTGAAACGGTTTTTGAAACGGTTTTGGCAAACGGAAGTGTTTAGAGTGCACTTTTCGCCATTGCACGATAGGGTGCGATTAATGTATGATAATCAATATGTTGAAGGCAAATGAAAAAAGTTTGTAGGGCTGCCGGCTACGATAGAAGAGCGCCATTTTAGAACTACGAATCTGGGGGTCAGGAGTTCGAATCTCTTCGGGCGCGCCACTTCCGTACAAAACCGCGAACACCCGGCTGGGTGGCTCGGTCGGCGAGTATGGCTCTCTCCAGCACCGTCCTTGATCCGTGGATGCGCACGACGTGCTGGTCGACTTCGACGGCGTCGATAAGCGACCGCAGATAGGCTTTGCGGAACGGCACCTCGCCCTCGGTGATGTTTGACCGCATGAGCTGCCCGAAGCGGGCAAGCTTGTTCGGATCAAGCCGGCTGGCGGCCGCATCCTGATTCTCGATCCGCTCCAGCGCTGAATGTGCTCGCTCCCGTTCGGCTTTGAGCTTGGCGATTTGCTCCTTGAGCATGTCGTCCGGCTCAGCGATGCCGTCGGCGACAAGCTGGTAGAGCCGCCGCAGCTTGTCTTCCGCCGTCGTTCTTTCGCGCGAGAGTTCATCGATTCGCGCCTGAACCTCGGCATCGGCTTTCACCCGCCGGTCGATGACAGACTGCAGCAGTGCCTCCAACCGCTCGGGCATCAGGACGCGTTCAGCGACATGGCGTGTAACCAGATGGTCGAGCTTCTCCATCGGCACCGTCCGCCCCTTGCAGGCGGACTTCCCGACCCGGCCGGAAGCCGAGCAACTATAGTAACGATAAACCCTGCCGCTCTTCGAGGTTCCGGTGTGCAGCGTCATGGCGCTGCCGCAACAGGCGCAATAGGCAAGCCGGTCAGAAGGATCGGACCTGAGATGACCCGGGGCGGACTGTTGTGCGGGCTCTTCGCCCTGAGCGCCTTCTGCACCTTGTCGAAAGTTCGGCGATCGAGGATGGCCGGCACGGAGATCGGGATTACTTCGTGCTGCGGCTTCACCTGGCCGGTCTTGGAGCTGCGCTTGTTGAAGCTCCATTCGCCGATATAGACCGGGTTGGTCAGGATTCCGTGGATGGTACCGACGCCGTAAAGGGCACCGAGACGGGTGCGGTAGCCCTTGGCATTGAGGTGCTTGGTGATCTCCTTGATGCCCATGGGGCCGGACGTGCCATCTCCCTGCAGGTAGAGATCGAACATCATCCGAACGAGCTCCGCCTCGACGGAATCGACGATGATCCGCTTCTTGGTGCGATGGCCGCGCTTCTCGACCTCTTCGAGGGTGAAGCCGAGCGGGAGACGGGAGCCGTTATAGAAACCCTGCCGGGCGTTCTCTTTCATGGCCCGCAGCACATGCTTGGCGTTCTCGCGGGACTGGTACTCATCGAATAGGGCGATGACCTGCCGCATCATGACCTGAGCCGGATCATCCCCGAGCTCCTGGGTGATGGAGACGAGCCGAACGCCGTGCTTCGCGAGGCGGCGGATGTACATCTCCAGCCCAAAGGCATCGCGGAAGAACCGGCTGAAGCTATGAACGACGATGACATCGAATGGGCGATCGTCATCGGATGCCCGTTCAATCATCCGCTGGAACTCGTGCCTGCTGTCGTCCATCGCCGACGCACCCGGCTCCACATACTCCGCCACAACGGACCAGCCCTGCCGCTCGCAATAGGCCGCGGTCTGGAGGCGCTGGTCTGGGATGGACAGGTCAACGTCGGCCTGCCGTCTGGTCGAAACCCGAAGATAGAGGGCGGCCCGGCTGGTGATTGGCAAGGTGACGTTCATGGTCCAATCGCCTCCCTCAGGTCCCTACGTCAGCACCGTCACCTCAGGAGCGCGTCGATCTCCCGCCTGAAGAAGGCCTCGATCACATCGATTTCTTCAGGCGTGATCGGAACGTTCGACGGCCAGTCGTCGGTGACATGCACGACCTTGGAATCATGCTCGACGGAGTCAGCGGGCGCACGGTTCGCCTGTCGCCTCATCAGAGCTGGCGGCAGCTACCTCCGATTTCATGCAAGCGATGCGTTGTTCAAGCACGTCACGGTCATCTGATAGCAACTTTGAGTCGACGATGGTTTTTCAGCTTTTGCAGGGTCGCTTCCGCAGCAGCCAACGCGCTGCTTTTTCCTGGCTCGCCCAGACCGCCTTGGCGCAAGGCGCTTAATCGTTCTCTCACCGCTGCCGAAGTGGCCTCGAACTCCCGCAGCTTCGAACGACGGGACGAATAGGTTCGGCAGCGGTTGGCAATATCGCGCGCTGTCGGCAGCAGATGGTTGAGCAGATTGGCATAGTGAGCATTCTGCTCGAACTGATCGCGGCGGCCGTTGGGAATCAGACGCGGATCAAGGACGTGAACCTCGCCCACCGACCAGCTGTTGAACCGCGTCTCTGTGAACAAGCTCTCCAAGATAGCGCCGTCGCCAACCTGGAGGTTGCCAGCCCGAAGGCGCAGTCCCTTGATCTGGGTGCCCACCGTCAGGGCCCAGCTCGGATCATGGCTGATTCTGAGATTAGCACGAGTCTGTCCCGGCCATCCCGGAGGGACGTTCTCTCGGCCGCCCTGCTGACGGTCGGCGCCACTTCCTTCAACAGTTCGGCTGCGGCTGAACCGCAGGATCATGGCGCAACGGATGCGGCTGTCCTCGCGTGGAAAACTTGGCGCGCCGCGCATCGGCGCACGCTCGCCCTTTGCCGAAAGCAGCAGCGCCTGGAGTCCGAACTCGCGCGGACGATCGGCTTTCCGCAAGTGGTTCTTGCTGGAGCCGAGCTGCCGTCGCGCGTGCGGATAGGCTCACTGCGGTAGTTCGATGAGCTTGCAGTCGATCTGCCGTCGCTGTGTGTTCGGCGCGACGAAGTCGCAACCGTCCTGCGCACGCATCAACAGCGCTGGGACGACGCGGATCGTGCCATTGGCCACTCCGTCACTCGACAGCAAGAGGAGGCGGCTTCCGACGAAGAAGAGCGCCTGATTCGCGAGGCTCTTTGCAACGGATGTCGCCTCGTTGCGCGGCCTCTCCACGAAGCTCGACGTTCTGATCGCCATCGGCGCTGATGGCGCCGAGGGGCGGGATTTCCCGTGGCCGGAGCTGCGGCACCTCCGCAGGGATGTTGCGCGATTGGTGCAGTTGCAAACGCAAAGGGAAGCCACCGTTACTGCTTAGCAATGCTCAAGATGCCAGCGGCGTAGCGCGGCGGACGCTCGAACGCCCCTTCGGGGCAACGGCGCGCCGACTTTGGTTGACGCGCCTCACCATCATCGATCGCGTGGATCATCCCTTGGGCGGGCGCTCGAGAGCAGTTTCGGTTTAGTCCATCGCGCTCTTCGGCAGCGGGCCGAAAGCCATGGCAGTGCCCTGACGGGGCCTGTCTCCGCTTATTCCCACCTTATCGCGGCTAGATGCGCAGAAGCGTGGCGGCCCTTCAGCTCAGGTGGGCTTCGGTCACGCAGTCATCGTACTGCATCTAGCGTGAGCGAAAATATCACAAACGCACAATTTATTTGCATTGATATGCTTATAATTAAGTCAGCAATTAAATTGACGACGCGGACGTCATCAACAATGATGCGCCATCAGCAGTATTGCTGAGAAAATCCCCCAAAATTGGCCACTCAACGCAGGTGAGAACCTGCGTCTAGGGCTATTCGACCGAGGCGTTGCTTGCGCCGCGATCGCAGAGGTGTGCCTCCATGCCGGTTTCCAGCCTTGTCCGCGTCGCCTGCATCCAGATGGAACCGCGTTTCGGCGACACGGGCGCCAATGTTGCGCATTCGCTCGGCCTCATCGCCCGGGCCGCCGACGGCGGGGCCAAACTGATCGTACTGCCGGAGCTGGCCAATACCGGCTACGTGTTCGAGACCCGCGAGGAAGCGTTCGCGCTGGCCGAGACCATTCCCGAGGGCCCGACCTGCCTTGCCTGGGCGCAGATCGCCGCCGCGCGCGGCCTGCACATCGTCGCCGGCATCACCGAGCGCGAGGGCACGGCCCTCTACAACAGCGCTGTGGTGATCGGCCCCGACGGGCATATCGGCACCTATCGCAAGATGCATCTGTGGGGCAACGAGAACCTGTTCTTCGAGCCCGGCAATAACGGCTTCCCGGTGTTCCAGACCCCGCTGGGGCGGATCGGCGTCGCCATCTGCTACGATGGCTGGTTCCCCGAGACCTACCGGCTGCAGGCACTGCAGGGCGCCGACATCGTCTGCGTGCCCACCAACTGGGTGCCGATCCCCGGCCAGGCGGAGGGGCGCGAGGCGATGGCCAACATCCTCGCCATGGCCGCCGCCCATTCCAACTCGCTCTACATCGCCTGCGCCGACCGCATCGGCACCGAGCGCGGCCAGCCCTTTGAGGGGCAGAGCCTCATCATCAGCTACACCGGCTGGCCCGCCGCCGGCCCGGCCAGCCGCGACGGGGAGGAAATCGTCTCCGCCGAGATCGACCTCGGCGCCGCTCGCCGCGCCCGCAACTGGAACGACTTCAACCAGGTGCTGCGCGACCGCCGCACCGATGTCTATGCCGAGATGCTCGGCTCCGACATTTCCCGGGGCTGGTACTGAGCCCCGCTTGCCCTCCACCACCGAAGAACAACCCATAACCTTCCGGAGAAAGCCTATGTCCCGTATTTCCCTGCTGATGGCCGGCGTGTTTGCCGCCGGCCTGCTCACCGGGCCGGCGCTCGCCGCCGACGACACCATCACCATCGGCATCCCGGTCGGCCTGTCCGGCGCCAATTCGGTGGTCGCGCCCTCCGTCGTACAGGCTTCGGAGTTGGCGGTTGAGGAGATCAACGCCAAGGGTGGCATCCTCGGCAAGAAGGTGGTGCTCGAAGTCGCCGATGACGCCTCCGGTGCGGCCGGCGCGCAGAAGGCTTATGACTCACTGATCTTTCAGAAAAAGGTAGATGCGATCGTTGCAATGGAGACCTCGGCCGCCCGCAATGCCGGCCTGCCAATCGTCAACCGCGGCAAAATCCCCTATATTTACACATCGTTTTACGAAGGGCGCTCCTGCAATCCCTACATGTATATCAATGCGTGGGTGCCTGAGCAGCAGGTTGCCCCGATTGTAGATTTCTTCAACAAGGAAGGTGCCAAGACCTATTTCCTGATCGGCTCGGACTACGCTTTCGGGCGCGGCATGCTGGCCTTCACCAAGGAATATATCGAGAAGACCGGCGGCAAGATCGTCGGCGACGAATACGCCCCGATGGACGCCACCGACTGGACTGCCATCCTCGCCAAGGTGAAGGCCGCCAATCCCGACGCCATCATCACCTCCACCGCCGGCGGCGCGCCGAATGTGACGCTGACCAAGCAGCTGCGCGCGGCGGGCATCAAGTCGCTCTATGGCAACCTCGCCGTGGATGAGGGCACCGCCAAGTCCATGGGCCCGGATGCCGAGGGCATCTACATCGCCGGCTCCTACTTCACCAATATCGACACCCCGGCCAACAAGGCCTTCCTCGCCGCGATGGAGAAGAAGTTCGGCGCGGAGCTGAGGACGCCGAATGAACTCTCGGTGCCGCAGTATGAAGCGGTCTACGCCTACAAGGCGGCGGTAGAAAAGGCCGGCACGACCGAGGCCGCCAAGGTGATCCCGGCGCTGGCCGAGGTCGCGGTGGAAGGCCCGCGCGGCACCATCGTCATGAACAAGCAGCGCCACGCGCCCCTCACCATGTATCTCGGCCAGGTGAAGGGCGACGGCTCGGTCTCGATTATGTCGACCTTCAAGGATGTCGATCCCGGCGACCAGTGCCCGAAGCTGAAGTGAGCGTGCGCCCCTTCGCCTGACGGGTCCCGATGCGACGCGTCACTCCCGCTGTAGGGGCAGAGTGACGCCAAGCGCCCGGTGAGAGGCGGCGGCTTCCGTGCCCGCCCGCCGCCTCTCACGCCCACCGATCTGGGATGCCGGGCTCCGTGCGCACCGTCATCCCGCCGTGCCTCCAACTCCAAGGACCCTCGCATGATCGGCCAGACGCTGGACATCGTGACGACCGCCGCCATCCTCTATGCGGTGGCGACCGGGCTGCTGCTCGTGTTCGGCGTCATGAAGATCATCAATTTCGCCCATGGGGGACTGATGACGCTCGGCGGCTATGCCGCGCTCGTCACCACCCAGGCGGGGCTCAATCCCTGGCTCGCCATCCCCATCGCCGCTCTGTTCGGCGGCGTGGTCGGCATGGCGATCGAGCGCTTCGTCGTGCGCCCGCTCTATAACCGCCCGCTCGACGCCATTCTCGCCACCTGGGGCCTATCGATCATCATCGGGCAGCTCATCACCATCGCCTTCGGCCGCGGCGTGCAGTTCGCGGAATCGCCGCTGAACGGCACGCTCGATCTGTGGGGCGAGAGCTATTCCGCCTACCGTCTCGCGCTCGTCGGCATTGCCGCCGTGCTCGGCATCGGCCTCACCGCGCTGCTCCAGGGCACGCGGCTGGGGCTGGAGACACGCGCGGTCATCATGAACGAGGATCTGGCGCGCGGGCTCGGCATCAATAGCGGGCTGGTGCGCTTCATCACTTTCACCCTCGGCTCGGCGCTGGCCGGTATCGCCGGCGCGCTCATCACGCCGCTGTCGAGCGTCGACCCTTCCATGGGCGTGCCCTGGCTCGTCAACGCCTTCATGCTGGTGCTGGTGTCGGGCGCCTCCCTGGTCAGCCTGCTCTTCGCCTGCCTGGTGCTGGGCGGGGCGCAGGTGCTGGTCGCCACCCATTTCAGCCCGGTTCTCGGAGGCCTGACCATCGCCGTGCTCGCCGCCATCATCCTGCGCATTCGGCCTCAGGGGTTCGCCCGTGACTGAAGCGCGCCGCCTTTCCCTCATCCTCGCCGTTTCCCTGCTCGCGCTGGCGGCGATCTTCGCCGGGCCGTATGTGCTCGACACCTATTCGGTGAACGTGCTCACCCGCTCACTGCTCTATGCCGTGGTGGCGCTGACGGTGGACCTGCTCTGGGGCTTTCTGGGCATCCTCACCTTCGGCCAGTCGGTGTTCTTCGCCTGCGGCGCCTATGCCGCCGGCCTCGTCTTCACCCATATGGATTTCTCCACCTCCAACGCCTTCCTGGCGCTGGGGCTCGGCGTCGGCGGCGCACTGCTGGTTGCCGCCATCGTCGGCTGGCTGGCTTTCTGGCACGGCGCCTCGGCGCTCTACGCCTCCGTCATCACGCTCGTGCTGCCCATCGTGGCGACGCAGTTGCTCTATTCTGGCGGCACCTTCACCGGCTCGTCGAGCGGGCTCTCGGGCTTCATGAGCTTCGACCTGTCGATGGAGGCGTGGTTCTGGCTGGCGGGCAGCTTCCTCGTCGGGGTGACGACGCTGGCCTATATCTTCGTGAAGAGCGACGCCGGGCGCCTGCTGGTGGCGGTGCGCGAGAACGAGCAGCGCTGCAAATATCTCGGCCTCGACACCTCACGGCTGAAGATCCTGGTCTATCTCGCCTGCGCCGCCATCGCGGCGGTCGCCGGCTATATCTATGCCGGCTATGCGATGGTGGTGGCGCCCGAGCTTGCCGGCTTCGTCTTCGGCACCGAGCTGGTGATCTGGACCGCGCTCGGCGGGCGCGGCACGCTGCTCGGCCCGGTGTTCGGCGCGCTGATCGTCGATTACGAGAGCGCCCAGCTCGCCGGCGACTATCCCTTCGTCTGGCAGCTCATCATCGGCGCGCTGTTCGTACTTGTCATCGTCGCCTTCCCGCGCGGCCTGCTGCCTGTGGTGTTCGACCTTCCCCGCAAGCTGCTCGGCCTCCTTCGCCCGCGCGTCGCGACGCCTGCCGCCAGCGTCACGCTCTCCACCCTCGACCTCGCCGATACCCAGGGCGTCGAGCCCGGCGAGGGGCCAGCTTTGGCGGTGGCCGGCGTGGTCAAGCGCTTCGGCAGCCTCACCGTGCTGGAGGGCATCGACTTCGAGGCCCGCGCCGGCGAACTGGTCAGCCTTGTCGGCCCCAATGGCGCCGGCAAGACCACGCTGATGCGCTGCATCGCCGACGGTGCCGAGCGCACCGCCGGCACCATCGCGGTCAACGGCTACGACATCGGCCGCAAGCCGCCGGAGGCCTGCGTCGCGCTGGGCGTCGGCCGCAAGTTCCAGATGGCGAATGTGTTCGAGACGCTGACCGTCGCGCAGTGCCTGCAGATCGCCCGCGTGCGCCACGCGCGGCCCTCGCTGTGGTGCCGGGCCCGCGACCTGCCGTTGCCGGAAGCGGCGATGCACGTCATCGCCACCACGGGGCTCGACAAGCAGCTCTCCACCCCCGCGCATCTGCTCTCGCATGGCATGAAGCAGGCGCTGGAACTCTCCATGGTGCTGGCGCTGGAACCGCGCGTGCTGCTGCTCGACGAGCCGACCGCCGGCCTCACCAAGACTGAGCGGATGCAGATCGGCGCCATCCTGATCGACCTCGCCAGGAAGCAGGGCCTGTGCGTGCTGTTGGTGGAACACGATCTCGACTTCGTGCGGGAGATTTCCTCGCGCGTCATCGTCCTTCACCAGGGCCGCATCGTACTGGACGGCTCGGTGGAGGAGGTGGTGGCCTCCGAGCTGGTCAAGCAGGTCTATGCCGGCTCCGGCCATGCCGGCATCGACCACGAGACGGCGCCCGCCCCGAGCCAGGAGATGCCGGCATGAGCGCGCTTTCCGTCGACAATCTCTCCAGCGGCTATGCCGGTGCGGTGGTGCTACGCGAGGTCAGCCTTTCTCTCGCGCCGGGCGAAATCCTCGCCGTGCTCGGCAAGAACGGCATGGGCAAGTCCACCCTGCTGAAAGCAGTAATGGGTTTCCTGCCGAAGATGACCGGCACGGTGGCCATATCCGGCAGCGAGGCGACGCGCCTCTCCCCGCACCGTGTCGCCCGCCTCGGCGTCGGCTATGTGGCGCAGGAAAAGGCGCTGTTCCAGGACATGAGCGTGGAGGAAAATCTGCGCCTCGCCATACGCCGCCCGGATTTCGACGCGGCGCTGGCGGAGGTGGAGGCCTCCTTCCCCTTCCTGCTTCAGCGCTTCAAGCAGCGCGCCGGCACCCTCTCGGGCGGCGAGCAGAAAATGCTGCTGATGGCCCGCTCGCTGGCAACGGGAGCGAAGCTGCTGCTGGTGGACGAGATCACCGAGGGGCTCCAGCCCTCGGTGATCGACCGCCTGGCCGGCGTCATCCGCAGCGCCCGCGACCGCCACGGCACCACCATGCTCTTGGTCGAGCAGCATCTGCCCTTCGCCCTAGCGGTGGCCGATCGCTGGGCGGTGCTGGATCGCGGCGAGATCGCCGAGATGGGCGCCGCCTCCGAGCCCGACGCCCGGGCTCGGGTGCTGAAGCATTTGAGCGTGTGAGGACCCGTCATGTATCTGACAGCAAGAGAACAGGAGCGGCTGCTTGTTTTCCTCGCCGCCCAGCTGGCGCAGCGTCGGCGCGACAGCGGCCTGCCCCTGAACATGCCGGAAGCGCGGGCACTCATAGCCGATGCAGTGTTCGAAGGCGCCCGAAACGGGAGATCGGTGTCGGAACTCATGTCGCTTGGCAGGTCGATCCTGTCGGAATCAGAGGTAATGGAGGGGGTCAGGGAACTCGTCGACACTCTGATGGTCGAACCCTTCTTGCCCGACGGACAGAAGCTCGTCTGCGTACATGATCCCATTACGGCCGACGGCATGGGCAAGGTGGATGCCTTCACAAATCGGTGGCGCCTCGCCGCCGATGCCATCGAGATCAACCTCGGCAGGGCGAGCTTTTCGACCCTTGTGAGGAGCCTCGCCGACCGGCCGATCCAGGTAGGATCGCATTTCCATTTCTTCGAGGTCAATCAGGCGCTCGAATTCGATCGCCGTCGTGCCTTCGGCTTCCGGCTGGACATTCCCGCCGGAACCACGGTCCGCTTCGAACCAGGCGACGAGAAGACCGTCGACCTCGTGACCATTGGCGGCCGTCGAGAGGTCCACGGACTCAACAGGCTGACCGAAGGCTCGCTCGATGACCCGGCTGTTCGCGAGCGCGCTTTCGAACGCGCGGCGGCGCGCGGCTATCGGGGAATATAGGATGGCTCAGTCGTTGACCCGGCGCCATTACCTGGAGCTCTACGGACCGACGACGGGCGATCGCGTCCGGCTCGGGGACACCGAGCTGTGGGCGGAAGTCGAGACGGACCTGACCCATTACGGCGACGAACTTGTCTTCGGCGCCGGCAAGACCATGCGGGCGGGCAGCGGATGTGACGGGACGCTGTGCGCCTCCGAAGGTGTGCTCGACCTCGTCATCACCAATGCGCTGATCATCGATCCCGTGGTCGGGATCATCAAGGCAGATATCGGGATCAAGGACGGCCGAATCGCCGGGATCGGCAAGGCAGGTGATCCGCGGATCATGAACGGCGTCTCTGCTGAACTGATCGTCGGTGTGAACACCGACGTTCGGGCGGCCGAAGGGCTTATCGTGACGGCCGGCGGAATCGACTGCCACGTCCACTTCATCGATCCCGGCCAGTGTCAGGAGGCGCTCTCCGCAGGAATGACGACCCTGATGGGCGGGGGATTGGGCCCTACCACGGTGCCCATCGCCTCCACCGGAACAGTCAATCTCGGCCTGATGCTTCAGGCCTCCGAAGCCTTTCCACTGAACTTCGGATTCTTCGGCAAGGCGGCCTCCGATGTTGCTGCGCCGCTCGTCGAACAGCTTGCCGCAGGTGCGGCAGGTCTCAAGATCCACGAGGATTGGGGCGCGACGACTGCGGCTATCGACAGCGCGCTCGATGCGGCCGACCAAGGCGCGGTGCAGATCCAGCTCCACACGGACACGCTCAACGAGTTCGGCTTTCTGGAGCAGAGCCTCGAAGCCATCGGCGGGCGCACCGTCCACGCCTATCACGTCGAGGGAGCGGGCGGCGGCCACGCGCCGGACATCATACGGGTCTGCTCGCACCCGAATGTTCTTCCCTCGTCGACCAATCCAACCAATCCGTTCACGGTCAATACGTTCGAAGAGCACTTCGACATGGCCATGACGAGCCACCACCTCAATCCGAGGGTGGCGGAGGATGTGGCATTCGCGGAATCGCGGATCCGCAAGGAGACCATCGGCGCGGAGGATGTCCTGCACGATATCGGCGCCATCAGCGCGCTCGGCTCGGATTCGCAGGGCATGGGCCGCATCGGCGAGACCATCGCCCGAACCTGGCAGCTCGCCTCAATCATGCAGCAGACGCGCGGAGCTTTGCCCGTTGACGCAGGCAGCGGCAACGACAACGGGCGGATCAAGCGCTACATCGCCAAATACACCATCAATCCGGCCAAGATTTTTGGCATCGATCACGAGGTCGGGTCAATCGAGCGGGGCAAGCTGGCCGATCTTGTCTTCTGGAAGCCCGCACTGTTCGGCGTCAAGCCGGAGCTAGTGCTCAAATCCGGCTTTCCTGCATGGGCGGTGACGGGAGAGGCGAACGCCTCGCTGCTGGTCTGCGAACCGCTCCTCTATCGGCCGCAATGGGGTGCGTTCGGCCGGGCCGCGCGAAGCCTTTCGATACGGTTTCTCAGTCCACTGGCCTTGGAGGCCGGCCTGCCGCAGCGGCTTGGACTGGAGTCGCGTTGTGTCGCAACCCGCTCCACGCGCGGTCTGACCAAATACGACATGGTCCACAATGACTCGCTCCCGGAGATAACTGTGGATGCTGACACCTACCGTGTCTCCATCGACGGTGAGACCTGTGTGTCCAGTCCTGCCAGGACCGTGCCCCTCGGCTCCCTATACATGTTGAAGTAACCATGCAGAGACAGGCTATACGCATCGGCATCGGCGGCCCGGTCGGGAGCGGAAAGACCCGCCTCGTGGAAAGGTTACTGCCGCTGGTCCAGGCCGCCGGCCTGAAGGTAGCGGTCATCACCAATGACCTTGTGACGCTGGAAGACGCGGAGCGGATTCAGAAGGGCGGCCTGATTGATCCCCGCCTTGTCGTGGGCGTGGAAACCGGCGCGTGTCCGCATACAGCGATCCGCGAGGACCCTTCTGTGAACATCGAGGCGGCCGATCGGCTTGAACGCCAGAATCCACTCGATCTCATTCTGATCGAGAGCGGTGGAGACAATCTGGCATCGTCGTTTTCCCGGGAACTCGTCGACTACTGGATCTTCGTGATCGATTGCGGGGCGGGTGACGATATTCCGCGGAAGCGCGGGCTGGGCTGCCTTCAGGCGGACCTTCTGGTTGTGAACAAGATCGACATCGCCCCTCATGTAGATGCCGATCTCGATCGTATTCGAGCGGACGTGGCGATGATCAGGCCGGAGAGGCCGAGCCTGTTCACCAATTTGAAGGATGCGGCGGGAGCAGAAGCCGTCTTCGATCATCTCCAGCGCTCCCTGCTCTTCCATGCGCCCATATGACCGACGAGGCAACAACCGACGGATGGCTGCATCTCGACTTCGCTCGCATCGGCTGCGGGCAGACCGAGATCATCGGTCGGGACCAGCGCTTTCCCCTTCACGTCACGTCGCCGTTGCGCCTGGATCCGGCAGTGCCAGACATGGCGTTCGTCTATGTGCACAATCCCAGTGGCGGCGTATTCGAAGCGGATCGGCTCATCGTCGAGATTCGACTGCGCAGCCATGCGCGGGTGCATGTTTCGACGCCGTCAGCGACCAAGATTTTTGGCGCCGAGGGTGGTGTGAGTGCAAGCCAGCGAATGACGATCGATATGGAGGAGGGGGCCTATCTGGAATATGTGCCCGATCCTGTCATTCCGCTGAAAATGGCCTGCTACGAGCAATATACGCTTATGAGGATGGCGACGGGCGCGACGGCCGTTCTGAGCGAAATCGTCGCCTGCGGGCGCTTCGCGGCGGGCGAGGTATTCGCCTATTCGCGACTGCTCTTCCGCACGGCTGTCGAGATAGACGGCGTGCCGACGTGCAAGGACGCGTTCGAACTTGTGCCCGACAGCATGCCGCTCGGCGGGCCCGGGCTGTTCGCCGAACACCGCTTCATCGCCACAGTGTTGGTGCTTGCCCCCGGCACGCTGCCAGCGACCCTGGACCGGAGCCTTGATGATGCGGCTCGCTCCGTTGCCGGCGTCTATGGCGCGGCGTCGATCCTGCCGAAGGGCGCCGGTGTCATTGTGCGGGCGCTGTGCCCCACGCCATCTGCCGCCCGAGAGGTCGTCGATCTCGCCTGGGGCGAAGCCCGACGGTCGCTGCTCGGCCATCCGCCCCCTCCGATCCGCAAATGAGGAAAAGCCATGAGGCAAGTAAACGCCATCATCGGACACTTCGATGATCCCGGGTTCCGCGGCCGGGCGCGTGAAGTCGTGCTGCTCGATGCCGACAATGCCATGCGTCGCCGCCAGCTTGCTCTTTCCGAGGCCGGAAGCGAGGTCGCCATCGACCTTCCTCATGGCAGCTATCTCCGTCATGGCGCTGTGCTGGCCGACGACGGCGAGACCATCCTCGTGGTCGAGCGCAAGCCACAGCCGGTGATGGCGATCCGACTGAGCGCCCTGGACACCTCATCGCTGATCACTGCTGCAGCGCGCATCGGCCATTGCTTCGGCAACCAGCATGCACCCATTGAGGTGAGCGGCGGATCGATCTTTGTCCCGGTCACAACTTCGCCAACAGTCATGGCAGCGGCGGTCGAACGCCTCGGCCTTGAAGGGGTGACGTTCAGCTTTGTCGGCGTTCCGCTCGGCCTCGATCGGCCGCTGGCGACCGGGCACGCGCACTGAGATGCCCCCCTCGCCGCAGCAACTGCTGGCCGTGATGCAGCTCTCTGATAGCGGACTGCCAATCGGTCGCTTCGCCCATTCGGGCGGCCTCGAAGCGTGGCTGCATCCCCGCGGCGATGTCTGCGAAGGCGACCTCATCCGGTGGATCGAGACGAGCCTGCGGTACGCAGCAGCCCGGACGGACGGCGTAGCAGCGGCGCATGCTCACCGGTCGGCCGAATGTGGCGATGTTCCCGGCATGCTCCGCGTGGATGCCGAGTTGGGCACCTGCAAGCTGAGCGAGACGGCCCGGCGTATGTCGACCAGTTGCGGCCGCCAGCTGGCGGTCCTCGCTCCTCAGTTGTTCGATAATGGACCCGTGGCGGAATTTTGCGCCGCCATCCGCGCCGAGCGTTCCTCCGGTCATCTTGCGGTCGTGTTCGGCGCTGTGGCTGCGGCTTCGGGATTGACGGCGGAGCAGACGGTGTTGATGGAGGTAAGGAGCGTCGTCAGCCTGCATCTCTCAGCCGCGGTCCGCCTGGGGCGTCTTACCGCATCGCGGGCGCAGGTTGTTCAGCGCCTTCTGGAGCCTGCGGTGATCGTGGCCGTACAGGATGCGCTGAGCCGCGACCTGGATGCCATGAGTTCCAGTTCCTTCGAAATCGAAATCGCGATGATGGCGGTGCGTCGGCTCGACGGACGGATGTTCGCGACATGAGACACTCAGCCCCTGCGCAGCATCTCGATGACCGGAACTGCTTTTCCGGCGAGTATGTTCTCCGCGACGCTCGCCGCGGTGACGCGGCCTTCCATGGCGGCGCGCCGGATCGCCTGATGGCACGCTTCAAGTGTGCCGAAGCCCGAGGCGGAAAGAGCTTCGGCGGCGCGATCGATCAACCGCCGCGAGCGCAACGTTTCCTCGATCTTGTCGGTCTTCGCCTTCTGTCGCTGGCTGAAACGATGAAGCGAGCGGGTCAGCAGCAGTGTCGACAGGATACCGAAAGCTCGGATCGGCTTGGTGACGATTCCGTGGGCGTTCGAGTCCAGAAGGCTGCGCACGACGACCGGACTTTCATATTGGAGGATCGCGATCAGCGCGACATCCGGCCAGTCGGGGAGCTGCTCTCCCGTCTCGGAGAGAAGGCAAAGCGCGATGTCGGTTTCGCGTGTCGGATGCGTCGGGATCGGCCAGTCGGCATAGACCGTGCAGCCTATGCGCCGGATGTGAAGCATCAACTCTTCGCGGTCGCCATCGGCCGGATGGAAGACCGCAACCCGAAGCGACCGCAATTCCCGGATCATGATTTGGGAGAAGCTCATCGATGCGGCTCATTCACACCGTTCGGGCGCTTCATAATAGACAAGGTAGGGGTCGGGCTTGACCGGTTCTGGCGCCTCCTCGACGATCCTAAAATCGGCACGACCGGTCGTGACCGCGATACGCGGCCGGATATAGGTGTGGCTGTTGTCCGGATCGACGGTGATCAGTCCTTCGGGGGCCAGATAGTGCTGCCCCAGCACCGCCGCCCGCACCCGTTCTGGATCCGTCGTGCCTGCATCGGCAAGCGCCTTCGCGAACAGATGGACGGTCGAATAGGCCGCCTCGGCCGGGCCGTCGGCCGGCCGCGCGCTGCCGTACCGCGCGCGGTAGCGCTCCACGAAGCGGAGATTCTCGGCGGTCTTCAGCGATTCGAAATAGGGCGCGCAGACCAGGTGACCGGCTCCCACCGGCGTGCGCATGGCGCGCAGATGCACCTCGCTGGTGGTCAGCGCCGCGATCGGCATACGGCGCGCGTCGAGGCCGGCTTCATTATGCGAGTCGTACAGATGGGACGTCCCCGGCCCGATCACGGTCGAGAAGATGACGTCGGCATCCGCCTCGGCCGCGCACGCCACCGCCTCGGCATAGGTCTCGTATCCCGCGCTCAGGGGAACGTAGTGCTCGCCGAGGATGGTGCCGCCCACATCCTCGACGATGTCGCGTATCACGCGGTTGGATTCCCGCGGGAAAAGATAGTCCGAGCCGATGAGAAAGAACTTCTTCCCGACATGGCGGAAGAGGTAGTTGGCCAAAGGAAGGTGCGTCTGGTTGATGGTTGGGCCCGTGTAGATGATGTTGGGCGAATATTCAAAACCTTCATAAACTACCGAGTACCACAGCAGGCCGCCTCGGCGCTCGATCCATGGGAGGACCGCCTTTCGGCTGAACGAGGACGAGCAGCCGAAGATGTTGGCCGCCCCTTCCTCCAGTATCAGGTTGGCGGCGAGCCGTGCATAGGCCGTGGGATCGGACGCCGGGTCCTTGATGATCGGCTGGATCGCCCGCCCCCCCACGCCGCCTGCGTCGTTGATCTCGTCTATCGCCAGCAGCGTTCCCTGCAACTGCGAAATTTCCGACATCGACGTCACACCGGAATGAGAAAAAAGTACGCCTACCGGCCAGCCTTCCAATTCGACCTCCATCAGCCCGCTTCGGCCCTGCCTTCAGCCGCCAAGCGACCCTCCCCGCCATATAGCCCAATCCTTCCGAAACACAAAAAGAAAGTTAAATAAAATGGCCGCTTCAGAAAATACTCTAAATATAGGACTGGATTGGGAAGTCGATCTTATTGATCCTCCATGTTCATTTGGAGGCTGGAATACTGGGCGCGTCGTCCAAAACATATTCGAAAGCTTGATTGAGGATGATCTCGAAGGTGAGATCGGTGCCACCACGGCACTCATACCTGCACTCGCCGAGCGGGTAACGGTCTCGCCGGACGGCCTCACCTATCGTTTCGATTTGCGGCAAGGCGTCCGCTTCCACGATGGAGCCGCCTTCGATGCCGAGGCGGTGCGCCTGAACTTCGCCAGGATGCGGGACACTCTCAGTCCGGTCTATTCGCCGATCGCCGCCAATTACAACCGGATCGGCATCGAGTGGATCGACGCGATCAAACTGGTCGACCCCTTCACCGTGGACATCGAGCTCGGCAAGCCGTTCCCGGACTTTCTCCGCTACATGACCCAGGAGGATGCGCCCGGGGCGCAGGTGTTCGTCAGCCCTGCGGCGCTGGAGACGTTCGGGCCGGACCTGTCGGACCGCGCGCCGGGAACCGGGCCGTTCATCTTCGAAGAGCGCTTTCAGACATCTCGCGGCAGCGGAGTCACGCTGCGCCGAAACGATGCTTATTGGGGCGAGGTGGCAAAGCTGGAAAAGCTGCGCTTCCTTCCGTTTCCTGATGCGACCGAGCGCTTGACCGCCCTGCTCGACGGCACGGTCGATCTCGCCTATGGCCTCGACGGAGCCGATCTGGAGGACCTGCAGCAGCGCGGCTTCGTCGTGCATTCGGGCAGCGTTCCCTATGTCTGGTACCTGATCTTCAACATGAGCGATCCGGTGCTGGCGGACCGGCGCGTGCGTCAAGCCATCGCCCATGCCTTCGATCGGGAAGCGCTGAGCGACGAGGTGTTCAGAGGACAGACCCGTACGGCGAAGGGAATTCTACCTCCTGCGTCTCCGGCCTATGATCCAGAGTACGTCGATCCGTACCCCTACGACCTCGACCAGGCACGAAGGCTCCTCGCACAGGCGGCTCCACCCCCGGATTGGGTCCTGCGAGTCATGTTTGCGACGGCGGGCTCGGCCCAGCTCCAGCCCACTGCAATCATTGGTCGATTGGCCTCAGACCTCGCCAAGGTCGGCATAAACCTAGAGCTGTGTCCGCACGAGGATTGGGTTGAGTACTGCAAGCACTGGCAAAACGGTATGCCCGCCGGGGTAGGGATATCCGAGATGAGTTGGGGTATGTCCTGCGACGTCTGGCTTGATCAGGTTCTACATTCGCGGAACGTCTCCCCTCATGGGGTCAATGCAGGATACTGCCGTATATACGAGCTTGATTCACTGCTAGAGGCTGCCCGCCATGAGCGCGAAGATGCCGAACGGACGAGGCTTTACCGTTGCGCAAATGAGCTCGTCATGCGTGAATTGCCAGTGCTGCCGGTGCTCACCGTTAATACCGGAACGGTTGTGCACAGCCCTCGAGTATCCGGCTTTCGCTATGCCAGACAGAATTGGCATTCATTTCGCAATGTAAGCCTTTCTGGTGCCATCCGCAGGCCGCCACCCTGACGGAATGGCCGAGTCGGAGACATGGATTTACGAAAGGTCTCGACGAAGGCCAGGCTCGCGTACTCCATCAGT
Source organism: Ancylobacter sp. G4_0304 (assembly GCF_047501495.1). Classification (NCBI taxonomy): domain Bacteria; kingdom Pseudomonadati; phylum Pseudomonadota; class Alphaproteobacteria; order Hyphomicrobiales; family Xanthobacteraceae; genus Ancylobacter; species Ancylobacter sp. G4_0304. The sequence goes on from NZ_JAZDRM010000037.1 coordinate 41,069, forward strand.
CGCCAGCGATCAGCGACCTGTGTCGCTGCTGAAGGCGCCCTGGCCGCGGCCAGGGCATAGCGCCGCCCCGGTCCCGGGTAATGATGGGGCCCGTGGCTGTTGGTAAAGCCGTGTCTGCACAGCGGGATCGGCAACAATCCGCCGACCACGCTCCTGAATGGCTCTCCGGCGCCCGTGCCGGCATGAGGCTTAAACCCGGAATTTTCCAGCTCTGGCTGGCCCAAATTCGCGGTGCACCTGAGCCGATTGGCACTTTCTGCTTGCGAATGCGGGGAGGGGGCGGTTCGGAGTCTAGCGCCGACGCCTTGTCTCGCTCGGATCGTGTCCCATCGGGTGGTGTAACTGAGCCGTTTTCCATCGGGTCGCGCCGATATGGTCGGCGTACTCAGGCCACCATGTTGGGCAGCCCGGGGACGGTGGCATCATCGCCGATGGCGGCGATG